>JALONE010000046.1 GCA_025455125.1 Bacteroidota bacterium | reverse complement strand
TGGTACGCGTGGTTCCCGTTCGCTTATTGTGATCAAGCCCGCTGAGCCATGGCCAACGTCTTCCCAGAGGCACTCTCGGCTCTCGAAACCGGAGCACCCGTTGCGCTTGCGACGGTGATCTCGACATCCGGGTCGACCCCGCTTCCTGCAGGAGCGCATCTTCTGGTGTTGCGTTGCTTGCACGCGGAAGCGGATCGGTGCTCCTCGATTCCCGTTCGTTGAATCAAATGGGCGAAGAGGCGATGGGTTGTGGCGGGAGAGTGGAAGTGCTCATCGAGATCGTCCGTCCCGAGGAAGCCGAGTTCGTGCGCAGGATTGTCGAGGCTCATGCACGCGGACAATCCTGCGTCTTCATACGCAGATGCGATCGCGATGGACTCGTTACGGAACGGATTGTTCTTGGAGATGTTTCTGAGCGCGCGAAGATGGCGGATCAACTCGCAGCGGTCTGCACATCGCGATCCATCGATGCTGCGCGCGTGACAGAAGTGCTTCAGCGATGCATGAAGAGTGAGAATTCGGAAAGCGTTTCAGGAGAATGGGGAACACTGACGATAGAAGTGCTGTCCCCGACGCGAAGACTCGTCATCTTCGGTGCGGGGCATGTTGGCAGGCACACGGGGAGAATCGCCGCGTATGCGGGATTCGAGGTTCGAGTCGTCGATCCCCGAACGGAGTTGCTGCAGAGCAAGTCGTTCGCATCCGGCATTCAGCTCATCCGATCGGAATATCTTCCGTGGTTCGAGCAGAACGAAGTGGCCGCGACGGAATCGCTGATGATCGTGACGCCGAAGCATGATCAGGATGAAGCCGTGCTCGCGGCAGCGCTTCGGACTCCTGCAGGCTACATCGGGATGATCGGCAGTGCGCGGAAGGTCGAGACGTGCCTCCGCAATTTGCGGGAGCGTGGCATTGGTGCAGGGGAATTCGCCCGCGTTCATGCGCCCATCGGACTGGACATTGGTGCGGTCACAGCGGAGGAGATCGCTGTAAGCATCGTTGCGGAGCTGATCATGCATTGGAGAAGCGGAAATCGAGTTCCCGAGCGAGGGAAGAAATCGTCGGCGGTGATTGAGATGCGGAATCGGGAATCGTAGGGGAATGTTGGGATGCGGGGTGGGATGGAGGATTGCGAAAAAAGCCGGGGGGGCTTAAGCCCCCTAAGCCCCTTAGGGGGCGGGCTTTATCCGCCCGGCCGCCCCTTTTCACTTAAAATCCGTCCCATTCCTTCCTCATTCCCTTCTCCACTTTTCCCTCCCACACACCATCCCCAAATCCCTTCTTACCCAATCCCGCCCGCTTCTCTGTCCCCCTTCGAATAATCGTCATCAACCGCTGGGACGCACTTCCGGACATTCTGCATGCACTTCTGAGAAACACGCATCAATCGTACGCGCAGTATCCACACGCCCAAAAACAAAAGGCCCGGTGTTCACCGAGCCTTCTGTTCATCTCTCCGCCTGCGCGTGATGTTCGTCAATTGTTCAACGCGATCACCCTCGCCTCTGGGAATCGGAATGCGAACGTTCCGCTGGCGACATACGTCTCGTAGAACCAGGCACATCGCAGCCGAACCTGGGGATCCTCATCGAATCGCACCGCCATCTTCACGGCATACGTCCCGACCGAACTTCCGATCCGGCAAAGTGCATACGCTGCAGCCGCGCGTGCATCCGCATCCGGATTCGTGTGCAGAACCTTCATCAGCGGAATGACCGCCTTGGATGAACGAATCTTCCCCAGCATCAGTGCGCAACTCTTACTCAATCCCTGGTTCTCCGAGTTGAGTCCGATCAGCAGGTTCTTCTCGATTGCCGCCCTGTCTGCAGTGGTGGGAAGCACGCTCTCCTGTGCCGTTGCAACGGCGACAGCTCCGAGGAGAAGCGCGAGCGCGAACATCATCGTAGTCTGTTTCATGGCATCCTCCATCGAGTTGTTCTTCGTGTGTAGTGGCTTCTGTCTGATGTTACGCTGCTTGGTGGAGGAAGTTCGACAAAATGTGACGAATGGAGTGCCCGCGCTTGGGGCAAAATACCCCAATATTCGACATTGCGACGCGATCCACCAGGCATCGATTGATAATGATCTGCAAAGCCATTAGATTTACATGAGGGTGCAAGGGGGAACAACTCACCACTATTTCATGGAGGTCATCTATGAAACGTCTCATCGCGATCATCATCGCGCTCGCAATACCGATCGCGCTCTTCGCTCAGGAAGAGCAGAAGAAGCAGGTCGAGAAGAAGCAGGAGCAAGTGCAGACAAAGGAACAGCAGGCTGCGAAGATGATGGAAAAGGGAAAGCAGGAACAAGCAGCCAAGAAGCAGGAGCAGGCGCAGAAGAAGACGGAGCAAATGGAACGCGCCATGGAGCAGAAGGAAAAGGGCGAAGGCGTTGAAGAGGGAACCAAGGAACGCGTTCGCGAGATGAAGGAAAAGAAGGAAGCAGAGAAATCGATGAAGAAGGAGATGAAGGAGGCGAAGAAGGAGGCCAAGGAAGCGAAGAAGGAGGCAAAGCAACAGACGAAGGGTAAGAATTAGGCATCACCGTTCGAGTCTCACCGAAGAACCGCGCTGCGTCGCCGATCGCAACGATCTTCTCCTGACCAGCCGGGGCTCTCAGCGATATCGTTGAGACCCCGGTTTTCGACCATCAACAGAAGAAGGTTTCCCCCCATGGCCTCGCCCTTCGGTCGCTTCGCTCTCTTCGTGCTCCTCTTTGCTGTTCCCTCCGTCGTATTCGCTCAAACTGACGACGAAGAACCTCCGTGGTCCGCGTCCGTCGGTGTCCGCTATCTGAGCCGATACACGGCGTACGGGATTGATCTTGGAAACGAACAACCCGCGGCAGGATTCTCAATCGGGATCGACCATCAGAGTGGTCTTTCTGCTTCCATCGGCGGCATCCATACATTGGAAGATCCGGCTGAATTGCAGAACTGGAATGTCTCAGCCGGCTATTCGTTGGAGGTCACAGAATGGATGACAATCTCTGCGGAGTATTCCCATTACTCGTACGTGAATGACTCGACGAATGTCCTTGCCGCACTGACCAATACGATTGGCGTCGGCCTCGACCTGAGTGTGGGTCCTGCAAGTCTCGGCGTATCCTACGATAGTTACCTGGGAACAAACAGTGCAAGCTATTTTTCGCTGGACGCGTCGATGTTTTTCAGCGTCGGAAGATTCGCCGTTCTTCCGCTCGTGCAAGCGACTTTTATGTCGCAAACCATCGAAGATCGGCTGCTCAAGACGTCTGGCAGTTCGGCAGGTTCGGGAAGGAGTGGAGGGACCGGAACCACATCGACGGTGACGGAGGTGTCCCCCATCACCGGACTCAGCAGCCTCAGCGTACATGTGGTCCTTTTGTATCGCCTGATGGAAGGGCTGAGTGCATCCTTCCATCCGTACTATCTCTATTCTCCCAAAGCGGAGTTGTCCACAAGCAGTTCGAACTTTATCTGGTCTGCCGGACTCCGGTACTCGCTCGATTTCTAACACATCATCGGAGTGAAGAAGCGGAGTTCCTGCTGCGATCCAGCACTTCCCGGAGAATGCGCAGGATCTCCGCATGTTTGTAGGGTTTCATTTCAACCGCATCAATCCCCTTCTGCATCAACGATTCACGCTTTCCGGGCTCAAGAAATCCTGTGAGGAGAATGAATGGCATCCCGGGTGCAAGTTCCTGGATCCTGTCGTACAACTCCTCCCCCGTGTACTTCGGGAGTCCGTAATCTGACAACACGAGCGCGATCTCCTGCCGATGGAGCTTGAACTGTGCCAAGGCATCGTCTCCATCCGATGCGAGGAGAATCCGGTACCCCTGCGCGCCAAGAAACTCAGCGGCATAATCGCGGAGTAACTGTTCGTCGTCGACAAAGAGAATAAGCTCGTTCTCCGAGGACAAGATCGCGCCAGTGCCGTCGCGAACTCTGGGATCTGTGTCGGTTGATTCAACGAGTGGAAGGTAGATTTGGAACTCGGTGCCGCGGCTTACTTCCGAAGTCACGTCGATGAATCCTTCATGGCGCTGGATGATGCCGTGGACGACGGCCAATCCCAGCCCCGTCCCCTTTCCGATGCCCTTCGTTGTGTAGAACGGATCGAAGATCCGCGAACGGATCTCTTCGGACATCCCTTCCCCGGTGTCTCGCACGGAGAACATCACATAGGCGTCAGCATTCGCGGCGGCGAATCGGCCCTCCACATGCGCACGCGAGACGATCCGGGTGGTGTACGTGAGCGTGCCGCCGTGGGGCATCGCATCACGGGCATTAACGCTTAGATTCAAAAGAACTTGATGCAGCTGATTTGCGTCTGCGTTGACCGGGGGAATCGACTCGTCAAGATCCAGCGTGAAATTGATCGTTCGGGGGAAGGTTTCGTGCAACAGTCGCATTGCCTCCCGGACAAGCGCATTGATGTCGGTGGGGTGGCGCTGGATCTCCGACTTTCGCGCGAAGGTCAGCAATTGCTTGACGACATGTGCTCCTCGCTCTGCCGCCTGCAGGATGGCGTCGGCGCGGTGAGCGACCTTGGCAGGATCATCCGCGTTGTGTTGGAGCAGGCTGGCGCTTCCCATGATCGCGTTCAGAATGTTGTTGAAATCGTGCGCGATCCCCGATGCGAGTGCTCCGATCCCTTCCAATCGCTGCACCTGCTGCAGCTGTATTTCCAGCGCGTGACGATCTTCTTCCGCGCGTTTCCGTTCCGTGATATCCTGAAGGACGCCAACGATGCGCTCGGGCTTGCCGTCTGGTGATTGGATGAGTTCCGCTCTCGAATGTACGAATCGACGCTCGCCGGTCGAAGGGCGAGCGATCTCGAATTCAACATCGTACGCCGCTTGCCCGCTCAACAGGTCGGCGAGTGCCTGGTCGAGACGCGGTCGGTTCGATGGGACGACGAGTCGCTGCACCTGTTCTATCGGGAGTTCGGTCGGTTGAAGCGCAAGCCCGTAGATACGGTGTGCCTCTTCGGAACCCCACATCACACGGCGCCGGAGATCGATTTCCCAATTGCCGACATGAGCAAGCGCCTGGGCATTACGCAGACGCTCTTCGCTTTGCCGGATGGAGATCTCTGCCCGCTTTCGGTCGGTGATGTCGACGAAAGCGGCAAGCAGAGAAATGAAGCGTCCGCCCTGGTCGGTAACGGCGCTTGCGGCGACTTCAACGTCGAATGTTTCCCCGTTTGGACGCTTTGCACGCAGTTCACCGATCCAACCCTTCCCCGTAAGAACCTGCTGGAGGACTTCGCTGGCTTTGTCCGACATCTGCCAGAAATCGAGCACAGACCGGCCGATGACCTGATCGTGGTCTGTGATCCCCCATAATCGGAGGAAGGATGGATTGACGTAGACCAATACCCCATCAAGATTCGCCATCGCGATCGCATCGATAGACGTCTCGATCGCGCGATCCTTGATCCGCAACGCTTCTTCAATGGCCTTCTGTTCGCTGATATCCGTGTGCGTTCCGATCATGCGGAGGGCTCTTCCGGTGTCGTCGCGTTCAAACACCTTACCGCGGGAGAGCAACCAACGGTGGGTACCGTCGCGACAGCGCATGCGGAATTCGTCGGCGAACGTGTCACTGGAGCCGTTAAGCACAGGCACCATGAGTTCAGCGGTTCGGGCGGCATCGTCCGGATGGATCTGCGCGCGCCAGTGTTCGATATGCTCGAGTTGGTCTTGTGCTGGATAGCCCAGCATCTCCCGCAGGCGGGCGGATACGAGGATCTCGCCCGTCCGAACATCCCAGTTCCAAACACCGTCTCCATTTCCCTCGAGTGCGAAGCGCCAGATGTTCTTCGATTCCTCTAATTCCCAACGAAGACGAAGCCAGCGACCGATCGCGAGTCGTACCAAAAGACTGGTCGAGACGATGAGGAGGATTCCGGTCAGCCAGAGCGTGAAGGGAATTGCTGCTGCATCGTCCCAGCCGTCGCGGGGAATCGCTGCCAACTGCCAACTCCCGGCCGGGAGGGCAATTGTGGCAAGCATGCCATCCGCATCCTCAAACAACTCCGCTCTGCCGAAGATGACCTCTCCGCGTTCACCGAGCTCATCTTTGCCTCGAAGAGCGAATTCGCATGCGGCGGTGGAATCATCGACGCGTGCTTCCTCGAGTATCTCGCCGTAGTCCAGGACGACTTGCGCGAATCCCCAGAATCGGTCTTCGATGAAGATGGGAACGCGTCCGACAAGACCGAGGCCGCCTTGATAGAGCTGGAACGGTCCCGCAAGGAAGAACTGCCGGGTTGTGATCGCCCTTCGTGCCGCAGGTCCGCGCTCAGGATCGGACAGGAGATCCCGGTTGAGAGCCGCCTCGTTGCCCTTAAGCGGATAGATCAATGTGATCTTGCCGGCAGGTGCGAGTTGCAGCGCCCTAATACCGCGTTGTTCCTTGAGAAGATTTCGCGCGACAGTTTCAAAGTCAGCCTGCCGGACGTTCGGATTCAGCCGCACCAATCCCTCCAAACCGCGGACTGGATGGATCTTTCGATTGACAACGTGGGAGAGCTCGGCTCCTTTGGTCGTCGCGAAACCATAAACGGTCTGCTGCGCCTCACGTAAGAGCCGTTCCCGTTCGATGTGCAGCAGCAGGAGCCAGAGCAGGGTGACGAGGATTGCCGCGATGAGAGCTCCCGCCCAGGAAATCCGAACGCGAGAGTGTGGGTGATGTTTCATGCCTCGTGAGTCGCCGGCGCGAATCCGGTCCCTTATTATGAAAGTACCAAACGGATCTGCTTCAGAATATCGGTGGGTTTGTACGGCTTCATCATGATGCTGTTAATCCCCTTGCGTAGAAGGTCCTCCCGCTTGTTGGGCTCGAGAAATCCGGTCAGGAGAACGAATCGCACGTGAGGATTCTGTACGGCGATCCGGTCATGCAGTTCCTCCCCGGAGTACTTCGGAAGTCCGTAGTCGGAGAGCACCAGCGCAATCTCATGCCGATGGCGATCGTACACGGACAGAGCCTCATCACCGTCTGCCGCCAGCAAGACGCGGTACCCTTTCACGGACAGGAATTCCAGCGCTGATTCACGGAGCTGCGGCTCGTCGTCCACAAAGAGGATCGTTTCGGACCCACCAGGGATCTCGTGAAACTCCTGATCGCGGGAACTCGAGACGACATGCACATCCTCAGAGAGCGGAAGGTACATGAGGAATTCAGTCCCGGCTCCAGGCACGGACGTGACGTCGATGAATCCGTCATGTCGTTGGATGATCCCCTGAACGACCGCGAGCCCCAGCCCGCTTCCCTGACCGATTCCCTTCGTGG
>JALONE010000045.1 GCA_025455125.1 Bacteroidota bacterium | reverse complement strand
ACCAGTGCCGCCGAATGGGACCTGTTGACGTATGAAGGTCAGCGTCTGGCGTACGGCATTTACATCTACCACGTCGATGTGCCGGGTGCGGGTTCGAAGATCGGCCGGTTCGCGGTGATCAAATAGGAAAGACCACGGAGGATATCATGAACTCGAAGATCATTGCACGAATATTTCGGATGACCGTGGTCGCGCTGCTGGTCAGTACAATGGCATACGGCCAACTCCTGCGCAGCACTGCGAAAACGGGTACGACCGCAGCACAGTTCCTCAAGATCGGCGTGGGCGGACGAGCGGCCGCGATGGGCGGCGCTCAAGCAGGATCGCTCAACGATCTCAGCGCGATCTACTGGAACCCCGCCGGCCTCTCGCGCCTCGACATCGGCAGTGAGATCGCACTGACGCATGTCAATTGGCTCGCGGACATCAGCTATGACTTCGCCGCCGCGGTCCTGCCGATGGGCGGCGCGGGAACGTTCGGATTTTCGCTCACCTCGTTCCGGGTGCCGGAGGATCTCGTACGCACCGTTGAAACACCGGAAGGCGACGGACGCTATTGGGATGCGGGTGCGCTCGCCTTTGGCGTCAGCTATGCGCGCAACCTGACGGAACGGTTCTCGATCGGCGTCAATGTGAAGTACATTCGCGAGACGGTCTGGAACGAATCGTCATCCGGGTTCGCCATCGACATCGGCACCCTCTACCTTTCGGAGATCCCGGGGCTGAGTCTCGGTGCGTCCATCACGAACTTCGGGACGAAGATGCGGCTCGAAGGGCGCGACCTGTATTTCAACCTCGATCCGAACAACGATCCGGGAAGCGGACCGAACAACATTCCGGCGGAATATCGCATCGGCGAGTACGACCTGCCGTTAATGTTCCGTATCGGTGTCGGGTATGAGATTGTGCGAATGGGAGATTTCAAGGTGACGGTCGCAGCCGACGCGGTGCACCCGAATGACAACACGGAATACGTCAACACCGGCGCCGAGGTAGGGTGGAGCAACATCCTCTACGGACGTATCGGTTATCGAAACCTGTTCCAGGAGGATGCGGAAGGAAGCACCACGGGAGGACTGGCGTGGGGGTTTGGGTTCCATTACGGCATCGTCAACACGACCACGGTGAAGTTCGACTTCGGCGTGATCGACTACGGGCGCTTGAACAAGGTCCAGTACATCACCCTCGGACTCAGCATGTAGCTGCGGCGTCCGTCAACCGATTGCGAAGTACACAGCAAAGCCCCGGAAGTCATCCCGGGGCTTTCGGTTTTTTGCTGCGTTCGGTCTGTTACTTCATCAGGATCATTCGGATGACGGACCGGAACGTATTCGCTTCGAGGCGAACGACGTACACACCGCTCGCAAGACGCGTCCCATCGAATTGCACTTGATACGTTCCCGGCGCCTGCCGCTCGTTCACCAGTGTCGCCACTTCCCTCCCCAGCAGATCAAATACGCGCAGATCCACTCCACTGACCACTGACAACTGATAACTGACGACTGTTATTGGATTGAACGGGTTCGGGAAGTTCTGAAGAAGCCCGAATTCTGCGGGAACGGCATCGCTCGTTCTTCTGATCCCCGCAAGAAACGACCGGTCGGTCTGAAACCGGAAGCGATCCTGCGCCGTGAGCGGACGTGTTGTCAGGACGTAGTTCGTGTCGCCCGGCTGAGGAAGAACGATGGGCGCAGCGGGAATGTTCGGCTGCAATTGCGCATGTGAGTTGTTGGCGGCGGTTCTGTAGGGGATCGGTGTGCGGAAGATGATGCGTTCGCCGACATCCCACTTCTTATTGCCCGTTGTTAACTCCGGCACCCAAAGCCCAACGGGACCATTGTCGGTCAGATTCCAGGCGCGAAACGGGACCTTTACGACTTGCTGTCCCGATACGTTGATCGCGGAATCTAACGGAGCGACGTATTCCCCCGTCGCCAGCGTATCCGTCGAACCCCAGATCAGCGCGATATCGATCGGCGCGAGGAGTGGTGTTCCCGCCGTCGGTTTCTGGACCGCGAACTCCACATTCGTCGCCGAATACGAGGCAAATCGGGAGGCCGCATAGTCGAGGTCGAACTGCAGTTCGGGGACAACCTCCACTGCGAATCCATCGACCGTCGGAAGGAGATACAGCACGCCTTCCCCGCGATCGATCACATACGACGGGACCGACGTCGCACCCGTCGTGACGTTCTGCAGCCGGAGATAGGTTCTGGTTGCGACGACGCTGTCCACAAGCAGCTCGTACGTATCACCTGTGAGGGCCAGCGAATCCACGACGTGCACCAAGATCGAAGAGGTTGACGTTCCGGAAGGACGTGTGATCGTGGAGGAACGGATGAATGTCTCCGGACCAACGGAGCGAACAGGCCGACCAAGAACGTCGTAATCATTTCCCACGCCATTCCAGTGCGACCAAGCCGCCCAAACCGCATCGTGGGCGATGCCGACGAGGGCAGGCTCCCATTGGAAGCTTTCCGTCGTAACATTGACCGGCATTTCGAAGGAGGTCTTTCTTCCGTGCCGGTCAAAGAACTGCACATAGACTCCTTCGCGGCTCCGGTCTTGTTTCCAGCTCGACCAGATCACGGCAAACCCGCCACCCGGAAGTGTGGCGATCTTCGGAAGCCACTGGTAATAGGCGGTCGAACGATTCACCGCGATCTCTCCAATCAATGGTGAGCCATTCGACGCAAATCGCCGAAGTAAGATCCCACCCTCTCCTCCATCCTGCTGCCAACTGCACCAGGTGACAACGATGCTCGTATCTTCCAGCACAGCGACGTCTGCTTGCCACTGGTGATCGGCCGTGAACGTGTTGACGAGAATCTCGTTTGAGACAGGCGTTCCATCGCCGTTGAATATCCGCATCACGACACCGTACCCGACCGGCGTCCCGCCATCTTGACCCCAAGATTCCCACACGGCGACGAATTGTCCATTCGGCAGATATACGACAGCCGGACGCGCCTGGCTATACGCTGTCGTCTGGTTGAGCCGGAATTCCGCACTGATCGCGGTCCCCGCTGCATCGAAGCGACGCGCATAGATTCCCCGGTCGCCGCCATCCTGGTCCCACGATTCCCACGCAATGACGGATTGTCCGCTCGGGGCGACGGCAATCGCCGGCCAGCTCTGTGTCGCCGCGGTCGTGGTATTCACACGGAGCTCCGATGAGGGAGGACCGGCCGAGGGAAACCATCGCGCGTGAATATCATACATCGTATCCGACGGATGGAGTGAAGCGTACGCAATGATCGCTGTTCCATTCGGATGGACCGCAAGGGCGGGGCGTTCCTGGTCATCAGCGGATCGTTCCGGCACGACGATGTCCGCCGTGAGCGGCGTCCCAAGCGTGTCGAACTTCCGCAGGACGATATCTCCGCGGGAGGAATCATTGACCTGGCGGATCGACTTCCAGACGGCGTAGATCGTTCCCGCTTGATCGATCCCCAAGCGAACATCCCGCTGGCTGGAATCGCTGCGCGCATTCAATACGTATTCCGTTTGAGCCTGGGCAGATGTGCACATGCCCGCGAGGCAAACGATGATGAGCGTCTTCTTCATGATCGTCTCCTCACTTGAGCTGGAAGTCGAACAAAGGGTTGGAAAGGGCTGACGAATACGAATAATGCCACCATTCCGACTCGTACGGGACGAAACCGCCGACACGCTCCATCATGTCTTTGAGCAGGGCACGGTTCGCGATCACCTCTGGAGGAAGGTTCGTATAGGCATGACTTGCTTCCGGCCCAAAGTGGTCAAAAGCGGTTGGCATGGCCAACTCTTGACCCGTGGCAAGATCGATAAGCGAGCAATCGATCGCTCCCCCCCGGTTGTGACTCGAACCCGTCGTCGGGTCGGCGACGTACGTCGAGTTCGGAAAGATCTCCCACATCAGGTACTGGACCGCCCGTGGACGATAGGCATCGTACACCTTCAAGCCCAGACCGCGGGCGCGGAGGCTGTCCTGAACGATCTTGAGGCGGACAGCCGCACTGCGCGCAAACAAGGCTTCGTCCGTCGTGTACAGCTTCTGGGACAAGAAATTGTTCACGGTGGCGTAGCGAAGATCCAGCACAATATCCGGGATGAGTTCCCGCAGATTGATCAGTTCATTTGGCGCGGATTGCGCCGAAACGCACAGTGGAAGGACAACCAACAGAATCAATGCATGTCTCATGGGGAAGGTCCTCTCGTACATCGGGGGAATTCGGCTTGTCTCAACGTACGATGTGAAAACGAAAAAAGCCATCCCCGAGATCGGAGATGGCTTTCTTCGGAACGCGAATCACGGGATCACTTCAAGAGAACCATCTTCTGGGTCTTGGAGAAGTTCCCATGAATGAGCGAATAGAAGTATGTTCCGCTCGACACCTGCTGCCCCGCATTGCTGCGGCCATTCCACACGACCGTCGAACGGCCGGCGGGATACTCTTCATTCTGGATCAGCGTGCGAACTTCCCGGCCCAGTGCGTCGAAGATCTTCACCGTGACGCGATTCCGGATGGGGAGGACGAACGCGATCGTCGTGGTGGGGTTGAATGGATTTGGATAATTCTGCTCCAACACGTACTGCTCCGGCAGGATCACAGTCCAGTCCTTGGCTTCCACACCGGTCGACGCGGTGCCCTCGAGCACACGCGGATTCCAGCGCTTGGGATTCAGCACTTTGGTAATCACTGTATCCCATTTCGATCCACCTGAATTCCACGTGATGCGCGTGATGGTTGTGCTGTCGTTGATGGCCTGGAATGGAAGGATGATATCTTCGAATCCATCACCATCGATGTCGGTGTTAGCCGCAACGATCTTGGATGCGAACGGCTTGTTGATCGTCTTCACCGTGTCGATAACTCCAAGCGAATCAGTGATCTTCAGTGCCTCGTACACGTCCGCCTCACCGGCATACAGGAGGCTCGTGGTCCAGTTCGACGGGTCGGTCTTGTCTCCACCTTGGAACTCAAGGCTGACAACACTCGCGCCGTAACCGGAGGAGACGTATACTTCTTTCTTTCCGTCACGGTCCATGTCGCCATATCCGATACCGAAACCGTCCCCTGTGCCCGTGACACTATTCGTGTTCAGGGTCACGACGTTTGAACTGTCGATCTTGGCAAGGATGGAACCCGGGGCATAATGGATCATATGGACCTTTCCCGCGCCCGGTCCGCCAGCGGGGGTCGGATAGGTCGGCAGGTAAACCTCTTCGCGGCCATCACCATCGATATCTGTGGTCATTCCACCGAACAGGGCCACATCGTCGTTCGCGCCGCCCAGCAGATAATTCACAGCAGTCGGATAGTTGGTCGTATCGGTGAGTGCGTACGTATCCACCGCAGTCGTCCGCAGCGTTGTAACATTCTTCAGGTTCCAGTTGTGGAGGATCACTTCCTTCGCTCCGGTCCCATCCAAATTTGCGGGGAGCATTGCCACCGGCGAACCTGCGCTCAATCCCCAACGGCCGAGCTCCGTTCGGGTACCGGCGTACTCGACGTTGAACGAGGAGAATCCGGGATCGTTCGTGCTCCAGTCACCAAGCGCACTCACAATGTAGTACTTGTCGGTCGCATTCGTGCTGGCATTGTAGGCGATGAGCAGCTCTGGTGTATTGTCGCCGTCCACATCCGTGATCTGGAAGTATTCCGAATTGCCGCCCGCATTGGCAAGCAACGGAGTACCCAGCACGGCGGAGGCTTGCGTGCCATAGTTGTCACTGCCATTCACGCCGTCCCATTCGAAGAACTGGACGCCGACGGCGTTCGACTGGAAGATGATCTCTCCCTTACCGTCGTTGTCGAGGTCGCCGAACAGCACGTAGCGGGGCGTTGAACCGCCGCCACCCGTTGCTAGTTGGGGAGAGGACCAGACAAGCTGCAGGGAATCGTTGCCAACCACCTCGAAGATGTGTACGCGGCCGCTATAGTTGTAGTTGGTGACGGCAATCTCTTTCTTGCCATCGTTGTCAATATCATTCCCAACCGCGGCGCCGCGAATGCTGGTAAGTCCTCCCAGAATCGTATCGACCTTCGCAGGGGGATAGTTGAAGACGCGTGTGAGGCTCGGCATTTGCGCGGAAGCAAATCCCACGACCACAACGAAGAGAATGCAAATGGTGACGAGTCGCTTCATAAGTGCTCCTCAAGAATAAGTGGTTGAATGGCGAAAAGACCCAACGTGCTTGATTCGAATCACCCGAGGAGAACGGGGTCAACGAGGCACAACGGGAAGCGGATGTTTAATGAGGCATATATCAATGTACCAAAACTGGCAGGTTCTGTCAAGCCATTTCAGTCCCTGGACGAAGTCGTGGCATGGCAAATTGCGAGAAAAAGCGAACGATGCGATTGACACAAGCTCGAACTTTTGTTACACTTCTATCTCACGAAGATTACCCTGTTCCTTTCACAATCCACCCCCCCTCAACCAAACTGGAGTCTCATGATGAGAAATCTGCTTACAGTTTGCCTCGTCGTTCTCGTCACCTTGCTTCTTGCACCTTCGCAGGCGTACGCGGATGTCTTCGCGATGAATCTTCGCGTCACCAACGAAGGATCGAACGCGCTGTTCGACGGCCGCTTCACCGATGGCACGGGAGCAGCTATCCGGTTCACCCTCAGTGACCGCGCGGATTCGATCGCCGTGCAGATCCGTCTCGGCGCCACGCTCGTCCGAACGATCTACGCATTGAACTACGCCATCGGCGACACGCTGGTCATTTGGGACGGCAAAGATGACAGCAACGCACTTGTCGCGCCGGGAGACTACACCTTCTCCGTCATGGCATACAACAGCGGGTACGGCGCCTACACCGAAATCGCATACCCGGACGCCGGTGGTCTTTCAACGCGTGGCGTGACCACTGTGAATAATCCCTCGCTGAAGAATTTCGGGTTCATCTTCGATGCCGACAATTCATCTACAACGGCGATTGGAATCAGGACGTGTTCTTCTACCGTCCTGGCCACGGGGCAGCTTTTGTGGTAGGCTCCAAAGGGGATGGCACCTTTACCACGGTATATCGGCAGGGCGCTGGGGGTAATGGATTCTCCGGTTCGGAGCTACGGGACCGGTCTGAACGCGCCGTAGCTCTTGACTACGACGGGGACGGCAAGGATGACCTC
>JALONE010000044.1 GCA_025455125.1 Bacteroidota bacterium | reverse complement strand
CGTTCCGCGCCTCTTCGATGCAGAGCATGCGGAGGTTCTCCGGATTATTGAATCGGTTTGAGTTCGAGCGGACGATCTTGAACTCCCAGCCATCCAAGTCTTCCTTGGAGTACTTGGCCAGGTTCGTCTCTTCTTCCTTCGCGCGCTGGTGCGCGGCGATGATCGCTCCATGCACAGCGGGGTTCATGTCAGTCCTCAGAGGATGTGGTCGTACTCTGGCTGTTTGGAACGGGGAGCTCCGGTGCCGGCTTCAATCGACCGGACTTCCGGGCAGCTTCGGTCAGGAGATACTCGATCTGCGCGTTGATGCTGCGGAGATCGTCCGCCGCCCACTTCTCGAGAGCGGAAAAGAGGGCGGCGTCGGCCCGAAGCAGGAATTTCTTCTTCTCAGCCATTAGTAAAGAGTGCCCGTGTTGATGATCGGCTGTGCCTGGCTTTCAGACACGAGGGCGACCAGGAGATTGTTCACCATTGTCGCTTTCTTCTCCTCATCAAGCGTCACGATCTTGTGTTCGCTGAGCATGCGGAGCGCCTGCTCGACCATCCCAACAGCACCTTCGACGATCTTCTGCCGTGCGGCGATGATCGCCTGTGCTTGCTGGCGGCGCAGCATGGCTTGCGCGATCTCCTGAGCGTACGCGAGATGACTGAGCCGAGACTCGATCACCTCAATGCCTGCGACGTCGAGACGCTTCTGAAGCTGTTCCTTCAGATTCTCGATGATCTCATGAGGATTACTGCGAAGCGATGGACGATCTTCGTCCTGGGCGTCGTACGGATACTCCGATGCGAGTCCGCGAATGGCGGTCTCACTCTGAATTGCCACGAACTGCTCGTAGTTTTCGACATCGAAAAGCGCACGTGACGAATCGATCACACGCCATACGATCACGGCAGCGATCTCGATGGGATTACCGTGTAGATCATTGACCTTGATCATCTCGCTGTTGAAGTTGTGGATGCGAAGCGAGACGTGGCGTTTGATCGTAAAGGGATTGACCCACCAGAATCCGGACTCGCGGACGGAGCCGATGTATTTGCCGAACAGGACAAGGACGCGGGCTTCATTCGGCTGAACGACCATGAATCCTCCCATCATGATGCCCCAGAAGATCAATGCTGGGATCAGCCCCCAGAGATGTACGGGATCCTCGTCGAGCGCAATGAGGTAGATGAAGAATGCAGAAAGACCAAGCAGGCCGACATTGAGGAGCAGAGCGATGAAGCCATTCATCTTGCCAGCTTTTTTTTCGGTGACCGTTTCCATGGAATCCTCCGTTGTGATGGTGCTAGCATAATGATATCATAATGATATGTAAATGTCAAGAGAAATATTTACGCTTAATTCCAACCAGAATTCGTTCCTTCAGCATGTAGCACCTTGTTTGGAAGGAATGGTTGACAAGCCCATCTACAAGCCGATCTATCCTCCTCCGGGATCAAGACCCCCGATCATCATTCCAGCCTGTCTATGAGCCGATCTATTTTCCTCCCGGATCAAGTGCTCCGATGTCGGCCGCACCGGAACCGCATCGTGCGTCTGGTAATCAGCGTTCTGATGAGAGAGGGAACGGTGGAGGAGATGCGCATCGAGCTTCGGGGAGCAGGAGAGATTGAGTCCCATTCGGACATGACGATTGTCCGGAAAGGCTCTCCAATAAGTGCGGACGATTTTCCAATTCGAGGTCTCAAAGAGAGGCGGTGAGAATTGGAGGCGACAAGTGAAAATTGGCACGGGGAGAAATGGGGAGGAGGAATGGCGGAAAGCATGGAGGATTGGTGGGGATTTTGGAAGGAAATCGCATGAGCCCGCCCCTTAGGGGGCTTAAGGGGCTTAAGCCCCCCCCTTTTTACCCCTTTCTCCATCCCACCTTCTCCCCCCATCCCTCTCTGACAATTCCCATCTCTCCACCCCACCCTCGCCCTACGATTGTCCGTCGCTGATTCCCAACCTTCCATCTCGAACATCAAACCCAAGTCGCCCGCAGTACGAGCATAAAAAAAGCCGGCCCGTTTCCAGGCCAGCCTTTGAATTCGAAACGATCAGGGATTCTTACGGAGTGTTCCCCGTATTATACGCGTAGCCCTTGATCTCGGTAGCCGGAACGAACTTCGTCCCCGGCATGATGTCGTAGATCATCGAATTTGCGCCATAGAGCAATGACTTCGCATCGTACCCGAGCAACCGAAGATATGCAGCGAGAAATGCACTGGTCTGACCGGTGTAGCAATAGATCGCGATCGGTTTGTCGGTTGGCAATGTGCGCAGAAACGCCGTGTCGCGCATGTCAGGCTTCAAATACTGAATGGCGCCAGGGACGTGTCCGGCATTGTATTCCGCGACCGGCCAGTAGTTGACGATGTAGTAGGTGCTAAGATTGTTGAACAGCGTCGTGTTGTCAACAGTCGCCGCGGGTGAGAATCCGCCGGACCATGCTGCGCTGACACGCGCTTGGAGGATCTCCGCTCCCGTTGTTTTACCTGTGCTGATCGTCGGCAGATTTCCCTTTGCGTTCTTCGCTGTCGCCGTGGTGACGAACTGCGTTGCACGGGCATTGCTCATCTTGCCGGACGAGAGCCAGGCAGTCGCCGCGAAAACGGAATCCCAGGCGCTCATTCCAAACTTCATGGAAGCGACACGGTTGTATCCGCTCAGTCGCAGAAGCGAGGTCGCATACGCTGCAGTCTGACCAGAATAGCACGCGATAACGATGCTGGTGTACGAGGTCGGAACGCTGGCGACATGGGTCGGCAGATTCGCGAAGGTCACGCGGACCGCGCCGGGAATGTGTCCCAGGTTGTACGCGGCAGAATCGCGGATATCGATGACATACTGCGTGCCCGCGGAAAGATTCGTCTGCACGGTAGTGGCAGCGACGATCGACGTAGCGGTTGTGTTGATGTAGTCTCCACTGGACTCAAGATACTGCACGAGCGTCTGCGCTTCGTTGATCGGCGTTTCGCTCGGGCTCGTTGAATCCTCTTTGCAGCCGACGACGAAGATCATCAGCGGCAACAAGGCCAACAACAGAAGATGCTTTGCGTTCATGTGTACTCCGTTGGGTTTATGTTTGTGATGATGCTGCCTACTGCACATTCCATGATGCTGGCAGTTTGCCGTCGACGACGATGTCTTTGTCGGCGTTCAACTCCCAAGATTGAAGATCACTATTGAAGAGATAGAGTTGCTTGTTGCGCAGAACCCCGGACTCATTGATGATGTGGCAGGCATCGTAGCACGGTTTGCCGGCCGTTACTTGAGTTCGTGATGTCCACCGCTTGATGTTGTGCGGCGTGGAATACTTATAGGTCGGTCGGACGTCGAAGTTTGCCAGGTTGGGAACCCCATATTCCTTCCAGCTGTCCGGAGCCATCAGAGATCGGCGAACGGTCGCCCATTTGTAGGGACGCGTTTGCGGGATCGGATTCAGGGCGATCTTGAATCCCTGATAGGACGGGATCCGCGCTCCGGCACCGTGAATGTGACAGCTGCCGCAATTGTTGTAATCCTGCGAATGGCAAGCGTTGCAGTTCATATCGTCGATGTGCGTTCGATGGTAGGCGTTGCTTGTCGCGACGTTTGCGTGGCAGTTCTCGCACTTCGGAAGCATCGGCATCTTGTAGCGTTGGTCATATACGTAGCCGTCGCCATGCATCTCGGCGCCCGTGTGGCAATTCAGGCAGTGGCCGTCTCCCAGCGCGGTCAGATGAACGTCGGGCACAGTTCCGGTGCCGACGCCGAAATACGCATGGCCGCCGCGGCTCGTGTGACAAGTGGTGCAGTTATCGCGCATGTCAGGACGCTTGCGGAATGCATGGCCGTTGAGCAGTCCGCCTCCGCCCGCTGTGGGCCGAAGAACGTGGCAGCTTCCGCATCCGCCATGACACGTCGCACAGTTCACTTCGTATCCATGCTTTACATCGGCAGGGAGCTCCTCGAACGTGGATACGCCAAACCGCAGTGCGACCATGCTCTTCTGCCCCCAGCCGTTCAGATGAAGGCTGGTCTTTGTCGCCGATTGGATCGAATAGTGACAAGGGACGCACTTCTTATCCGCTTGGTCTGACGGATGTTTCAGGAAATCTCCACTATGGGCCGTCTTCTTGTCTGACGTGTTGTCGACGCCGTTGTGGCAGTATGTGCATCCCCGTTTGGAGTGTGAAGAGGCCGAGTACTCAGCGTATCCGGTCGGCGTGATATAGACCCGGTCATACGGTTCGATGTGCGGCGTCTCGCCGCCGCAGCCGCCGGCAGCAACGACGGTGTCGGGGGAGTGTACCGTCCGAAGATGGGAATAGTTGGTATGACAGCCGACGCACGATCCGACGGATGAGGAGACCGTTGCATCGATCGGCGTGGTGGGTGGATCTTCATCTTTCTGGCATCCGGCGATGAACAAGAACAGGAACGCGCTGGTGAGGAGTAATCGTGTCATGGGAACCTCCAAATGCACTGCCGTGATCATTGTTGTAGCCAAGCGTCCAGCGAAACAAGCACCTGACGAAAACTGGCGATGACCTGCTCCCGCAATTCAACCGGAACGTCCCGGAAAATCTCCTCGTGGATCTCGGCGAATCGTTGTTCGAGTTCCGAGGAGAGCGCGTGTCCCTTTGCCGTGAGCGAAATGGTAACGACCCGGCGGTCTGATGCATTCGTCGTTCGCCGCAAGTACTTCTTCTTCTCGAGGTCGTCAAGGATGCGCGTGAGCCTGCTGCCGCTGAGCTGTATGCGATGCACGAGCTCGCGAACCGTGAGGTTCATTTCACCGCGGAAGTTCCGGATGACACGGAATTCCTGTGCGGTAAGATTGAACTGCGATGCGAACCGCTGTTCTTTCAGTTGACACCGTGAAAGAAGGCGAAAGGTGAGGTCGCCGATCTCCGCCGCAAGTTGTTTGTCATTTTGTTTCATATTAGTTGCTTTCAGCAATTGTTTATAATGACAAGATATATGCCATCACCGATATGGTTGAATTCAGCGTAAAAACGCGACATTTCATAATGGATTTCCGAAAACAGCGAATGATCAGTGAATCAATTCTCGGAGGGTTTTCCCCGTGATGACCGTCCCCTCTCTGAGAAACGGCGCGATTTCCGGGGATTCCTGACGTGCAGCGAGTCGGAATTGGCTCCATGGAACGATAAGCGGAATGATCGAAATGCCGAGCGACCGCTGGAGGTGCCTGGTAAGCAATTCGAGGCTGGGTTGGGCGATTTGCGGGTCTTGGATGATGACGCAAATGCTGAGAGTAAGCGGATTCGGCGCTTTCGGGCTCCTGGCAGGGTGATGCAGTATGACGCTCTCCGCGAAGGAGGAGAGGTATTTCCGGATAAGCTTTGTGGCCGAGGGGAGAAATGAGCGCTCGAAATCAAGGAGTTGCGGGAGGATCTTACGATTGAACCGATGGCTCTCACTCAATGCGTACAGCGTCGAACGTCCTTTTCGCTCCTTTGTAACAATGCCAAGAATGACAAGTCTCTCCAGCGATTGTATTGCGGCGCGATGCGTCATTCCCGAACTGCGCGCGCAGCCTCGGCCTGAAAGCGGTCCCGGCGCTGTGGCGAGTGATCGAAGCAGGACAACATGCCCCCAGGTGGAAAACAACTGGTCAAGAATATTGAGTGGCGGAGTCCTCATGGATACTTATATATCCAAATATCAACAATCGTCTGATGAAACGCAAATGTAAGATTTTGGAAGAAAATCGGCGGTCTTCGCAGTTTTAGAAAGAACCAGCTTGAAAATGCCGAGAATTCGACTGAATCGTGGTCGGCATGCATGTTGCCCCCTTTCCGGGGACGGCGGAAGGAAACGATGCACGAATTATCATTGGCTCAGAATATTGTGGAAATCGTGCATCAGCATGTGCCGACACCCGATCTCCCAAAGGTCCGAGCGGTCGATGTTCTCGTCGGTGCGGCGTCCGGGGTCGTTGCGGATTCGCTCGCGTTTTCTTACAGTGCAATCGTCAGTGGAACGCCACTCGCATCTTCGTCCATGAAGATCGAACATATCCCGTATCGCGTCCACTGTCGGTCGTGTGGACTCACCTCCGATCACGATGACGGCCTTCGGATCTGTCCCGCGTGCGGAAGTATGGAAACGACGGTCGTCAGCGGGACGGAACTGCGTGTGCAGGCGATCGAACTAGCAGAAGAGGATCGATGACCGTGGGTATCGTTACAGTTGAACGAAAGGTGTTGGAGAAGAACGATGCGCTCGCGGCGCAGAACCGTGAAGCATTCCGGCGCAGCAAGCTGTTCGTCGTGAACTTGGTCAGCTCTCCAGGCTCGGGAAAGACCAGTCTCGTCGAACGAACATTGGACCATCTCCGCGGCCGTCTCTCCGTCGCCGTCATCGAGGGCGATGTGCAAACCGACCTGGATGCCCAACGCGTTGCGAAATTCGGCGTCCCCGTCGTTCAGATCGTCACCAACGGCGGTTGCCATCTCGATGCGAAGCTTGTGCAGGATGCGGCGCAGAATCTTCCGCTTGACGGCGTCAAGGTCCTGATTATCGAGAATGTCGGTAATCTCGTGTGCCCCGCCAATTACGACCTCGGTGAGGATGTGAAGGTCGTGGTCGCGAGCACCACCGAAGGAGACGACAAGCCGCTGAAGTATCCGGCGATGTTCCGCAACGCCTCGGTGCTCATCATCAACAAGACCGACCTCGTCCCGTATGTGAACTGCAACCTGGCCGAGTTGAAGGCCAACGCACTGAAGATCAATCCGTCTCTCACCATTATCGAAACCTCCTGCACAACAGGAACAGGGATCGCGGAATGGTGCGGGTGGATGGAAAATAAGGCAAAAGGGATAAGTCAAAAGTCAGAAGAGGCAACAAATCCGTGACATGCTCTTTTGACTTTTGCCTTCTGACTTCTCATAACTGATCATTGGCTCCTGCACCATGACTCCAACTCCACAGAATAAACCCCATCCCTCCGGCGACAATCGGTTCAAGTTGCTGGACCGGGCGATCACCAAGCATCAGGCAAACGGCGATGCGCTGATCGAGATCCTCCATGCGGCACAGGGGATCTTCGGCTTCCTCGAGCACGACCTGCTCATCTATATCAGCCGATCCCTCCGCCTGCCGCCGAGCCGCGTCTATGGCGTGGCGACG
>JALONE010000043.1 GCA_025455125.1 Bacteroidota bacterium | reverse complement strand
AGATCGCGCTGCTCGAGAATCGGTACGTCGCCACAGCCTTGGGACTCGTCGTTGCATACTTCCTGACGTTGGGGAATAACTGGAGGATCCTCTGGCCGGCGTTCGGCGCGGCCAATCAGCTCATCGCGGCGTTGTCATTGCTGGTGGGGACCGCGTATCTCTTCGGGCATAAGCGCCCGACCCGCTACACACTTTGGCCGGGAGTGTTCATGCTGCTCACAACGGAGGGGGCGCTCTTCTATCAACTCGTGTGGATGTACATCCCTGACGGCAATGTTGTTCTGTCGGTGCTGGCGGTAACATTGATGGTTCTGGGGGCCATCATCGCCGTGGAAGTGTATCGCCGGCTAAAACGGACCGACGAGCGCGTGGTCGAGCAATTGTAGAAAATGTATCGAAGATTTCGACTCAAGTGCCGATACTTCGATGGCAGGGTCGTTTTCTCAGAGGCCTGATTGTTGTCGCGTAGGGAAGGTTCACCGTCAAGAGCATGGAAAATCCACCAAAGACGCCTATTCTACCGCTGTCCGCGCCGTCCTCCCGGACGACCGCGCGCCCCGGCCTTTTCCAGGAAAGCTACCGGCGCCTCCCTGAGGGGATCCAACGGGATGCGGGGCGGGTTTTCTTCTCGATCTGGCAGAACTCGAACGAAGGGATGCGTCTGACCGACGAGAACGGCACGATGATCGCGGTCAACCAGTCATTTTGCCGATTGGTGGGGATGAGCGAAGATGCGCTTGTGGGAAAACACTTCACCGTCATTTACGCCCCCGAAGAAGACCTGAACCAGCTTGCCCGTTCATACGAGATCAAGTTCAAGAGCGGGAATATCCGCACGCGATACGAGAAGTCCTACCGGTTGTGGTCCAAGAAGTCGCTGGAGGTCGAGGTCGTTACCTCGTTCGTCGAAGCCGAGGAAGGGCGCCCGCTCATGCTCGCGCAGTTCCGCGACATCTCCGCGCAGCAGCTGATGCAGAAGGCGCTCGTCGACAGCGAGTCGAAGTATCGCCGGCTTTTCGCGAATTCCGTTCAGCCGATGTTCGAGAGCACCGTCGACGGCCGCATCGTCAACTGCAACCGCGCGCTCCTGCGCCTGCTGGGCTATGAGAACATGCTGGAGCTCGCGGAACGCGATGTCGCGCGCGACATTTATGTCCACGCGGAGGACCGTCAGACCGTCATCGAAGCGATCAAGCTGCGCGGCTATCTCACGAATGCGGAGATCCAGCTGCGCAGAAAGAACGGAAAGGTCATCACGGTCATCGAGCATTCGCGCGCCGTCGTCGACCACGAGGGAACGGTGATCGGCTTCGAGGGGATCCTGGAGGACATCACGGCGCGCAAGGCGATGGAGCACAAGCTCCAGCAGTATCTCCAGGCGCTCGAAGATGCGCGCAAAGCGCTCGGGGATCTGAACGCGGAGAAGGACAAACTCTTCTCCATCCTCTCGCACGACCTGCGCTCGCCGTTCAGCAGCATCCTCGGATTCACCGACATGCTTCTGAAAGATGAGAGCGGCATCACGCCGGAAGAACGACGGGAATTTCTCCGCTACATCAAGGACGCGGCAACCGACCAACTGGCGCTCGTCGACAAGCTGCTCGACTGGTCGCGGCTCGAGACCGGCCGGATCCGAATGGAGATCGAAGATGTCGACCTCGCGCACGTGATCGGAGGCTCGATCGCATCCGTCGCCGGCCTCGCGCGCCAGCGCTTCGTCCAGCTTTCATCCGATGTTCCCAAGGACCTGCATGTGCGGGGCGATGAGCAGCTCATCCTCCAGGTCTTCACGAACCTCCTTGGCAACGCCGTGAAGTTCACGCCGGACCACGGCACGATCAAGATCACCTTCCTCGGCGAACGGGACCATCAGTGGATCATCGCGATCCAGGATTCCGGCGTCGGCATTCCTGCCAACGATCTGCCGAAGCTATTTCGCGTCGAAGAGAAGTACACGCGGAAAGGACTGCACGGGGAAAAGGGGACGGGACTCGGGTTGCCGGTCGTCTACGAGATCATGCAGAAGCACAACGGCGCGATCCGCGTCGAGAGCGAGGTAGGGAAGGGGACGACGTTCACGCTGGAGTTCCCGAATTCGCGGCCGTCCCAGGGACGCACGATCCTCATCGCCGATGACGACGAAGGGGTTCGCGTGCTCCATACGCGGTACATCCGCAAACTCCTCCCGGATGTTGCCGTGCTGCAAACGGCGCGCGGAACCGAAGCGCTCGAGTTGGCGCGCATCCATCGCCCCATCGCCGTGCTGACGGACTACGACATGCCGGAGATGGACGGCTTTGAACTCATCAAGCAGATCCGCACAGACACTGCCACACGCGGGATTCCGGTCATTGTCATCACGGGACAGGATTCCCACTCCAACCACGAAGCGCTCATCCTGAGCGGCGCAAACGAGATCCTGCTGAAGCCCATGACGCAGGATCGGTTCGCGGAAACCCTGAAGAAACTCTCATTGATCTAGGAGCGGGCGATGCGGTGCTACATGCGGGCGAGATCGATCGCCGGCAGGAGCCACGCGTACAGCCCCCACAGCGTCAATCCCACGCTGAGCGGGATCGAAAGGTTGTCGTCGATCTTGATGGAAGCGGCTTCCACGACCGTGCCGACGAGGGCGGCGACCACGCCGATGGCATATTCGCCGAAGACGTAGTCGATCTTGGGGGAGACGAGGACGACGGCCACCGCGGTGACGAGGAACGCCGCGGAGCCCTCTAGACTCTTGCCGAGGAACCGATGTTTGCCGAAGCGCCGGCCGAACAACGCCGAGGTGGTGTCTGAAATGATGAGGATGGCAAACGCGTTGATCGCGATCACCTTGGGGAAGAGCAGGACGCTCAGCGTCGCGGCGATGAGAACATTGGATGCGCCGTTCAGTCGGCGGTTCTTGTCATCTTGCTCATGCCGGCGAAGGAGCCAGCCGAACCAGCGATAGAACCACCGGGAGACGGGGGGAAGGAAGAAACGGGCCAGGTCCACGCTGACGAACGCGAACATCAGCGGAACGAGGATCTGCAGGGCGAGCGTCCGGTCTATGAACGAATAGATGACCGGGATGGAAAGGGAACAGAGATGGATCCCTTTGCGGACAAGCTCATGGCGGTAGTCGATCGTCGCCGCTTTGTCGAATGCTGCGGGATCTTGCGGAGCCGGAATGGTAGTCCCGGCTCCGGCGTGTTCGTTCGTCGTCACTTCTTCGGCGCCGCCTCTGCTTTAGGGGCGAGGAGCTTCTTCTCCACCGGCGGCAGTTCGATGCCGCGCATGATCTTGTCGATCTCGTCCGCGTCGAGGATCTCACGCTCCAACAGGGCATTGGACAACCGATGGAGGATGGTCATGTTCTCGCGGAGGATCTTCTCGGAGCGCTTCATCGCATCGGTGACGATCTTCTTCACTTCGATGTCGATCGCGATCGCCGTCGTTTCGCTGAAATTGCGCGACCGGGTGATCTCGCGTCCGAGGAAGATCTCTTCTTCCTTCGCGCCGTATGCGAGCGGGCCAAGCTTCTCGCTCATTCCCCACTCACACACCATCTTTCGAGCGACCTCGGTCGCGCGCTCGATGTCGTTCCCGGCGCCGGTCGTGAATTGCTTGAACACGAGCTTCTCCGCCGCGCGGCCGCCGAGCGCGTAGGTGATCATCGCTTCGAGGTAATCTTTCGAGTACGTGTGCTTCTCGTCGATGGGGAGATAGGTCGTCACACCCAATGCGCGTCCGCGCGGAATGATGGTGACCTTGTGCACGGGGTCCGCCTCAGGGAGAAACTTCGCAACCAGGACGTGTCCCGATTCGTGATATGCGGTGATCTTCTTCTCACGGTCCGAGATGATGAGGCTCTTGCGTTCCATGCCCATCATCACCTTGTCGCGCGCGTCTTCAAAGTGCTTCATGGTGACGTTCTTCTGGTTCTGTCGCGCGGCAAGCAGCGCCGCCTCGTTCGCCAGATTCGCAATGTCGGCACCGGCAAGACCGGGTGTCCCCTTCGCCAGCACATCGAGCCGCACATCCTCCGCGAGCGGGATGTTCTTCGTATGGACCTTGAAGATCCCCTCGCGTCCCTTGACGTCCGGACGGTCCACGACCACCTGACGGTCGAATCGTCCGGGACGAAGCAGAGCGGGATCGAGCACGTCCGGACGGTTCGTCGCGGCAATGATGATGACGCCGGTGTTCTGTTCGAATCCATCCATCTCGACCAGCAATTGGTTCAGCGTCTGTTCCCGTTCGTCGTGACCGCCGCCGAGTCCGGCGCCGCGATGGCGGCCGACGGCGTCGATCTCGTCGATGAAGATGATGCAGGGGGCGTTTCGCTTTCCCTGCTCGAACAGGTCGCGCACACGGCTGGCACCGACGCCGACGAACATTTCGACGAAGTCCGCGCCGCTGATCGAGAAGAACGGAACGCCCGCTTCACCCGCGACCGCACGTGCGAGGAGCGTCTTGCCGGTTCCCGGAGGGCCGAGCAAGAGGACCCCCTTCGGGATCTTTCCGCCCAGGCGCTGGAATTTCGACGGTTCTTTCAAGAACTCGATCACTTCCGCCAATTCGGCCTTTGCCTCGTCCGCTCCGGCGACATCGCTGAACGTCACTTGCTGCATCCCTTCGGTGAGCAGTTTCGCGCGGCTCTTGCCGAAGGAGAAGAGGCCTTTCGTCCCTCCGCCTGCGCCGGCTTGCATCCGTCGGAAGATGATGAGCCAGATGGCGAGCAACAAGATCCAGGGGAGGAAGTTTGCAGCGACTGTCAGCCACGTGTTGTCTTCCTTCTCGACCTTGAACTTCAACCCGGTCGTGGTCCAACTCTTGATGAGTTGCTCATCCAGATTGGTGTACGGAAGCGTCAGAAACACGCGCGTCGCGTTCTTCGCCGTCTTGCCGCTCGAGGTCTGGATCTCCATCGGCTGGATCAGCTTCGCGTGGAAGTCATACACGTTGTAGCTCGTGATCTTGATCGACGCCTCGCTGAACTTCTGCTCCGCGAGAAGCGATTGAAACGTTCCGAAACCGATCTCGTATTCGGTCTCTTCATTCGTCCGGAACGCCCACATGATCAGGAACACGGCCAATATGATGGCCACCCAGCTGAGGATCACACGGCCGAATTTGCCCCAGGGGGAATCATCCTCGCGGGGAGGGCGCGGGATCTTTCGAGGCGGGCCCTGTTTGCGTCGCTGTCCGCCGTCGGGGCGGTCATTCATCGGATCATTCTGCTTGTTCTGCTCCATCCTTCACTCCTTGCTGCCGTCGGGTTTTAGACGGTAGATCGTTTTCAGATTACGCACTTTTTGCTGATAGTCCAGGCCGTAGCCGATCACGAATTCCGGAGAAATCTCGAAGCCCACGTAATCGATCGTGAAATCGATCTTCGGAATGCCTTTCTTCAGCAACAGTGAAACAAATTTTACCGAGTTTGGGTTCTCGTGGAGGATCATGTTCTTAACGAAGTCGATCGAGAGTCCTGAATCGACCACGTCTTCCACGACAATGATATCGCGTCCCGAGACCTGGCAATTCAGGTCCTTGAGCATTCGCACTTGTCCGGAAGAGATCATTGCATCGCCGTAACTGGAAAGCTTCAGGAAATCGATCTCGCAGTCTATCGTCACTTCACGGATGAGGTCCGCAAGGAAGATGAATGCACCGTTAAGGACGCCGATGAAAATGGGGACCCTCCCTTTGTAGTCCTCATTGATGCGAGCGGCGAGTTCCCGCGTTCGCGCGCGGATCTGCTCTTCCGTGATGTAGGGTTCAAAGATATCGCCGTTGAGTTCAATGGTGCTCATCGTGAGGACCGCGCCGTTGTTGGAGGTTGATAGGTCAGGGTCAATGTTCGTTCTGTTTCCGGGGTCACCTTGAAGCGATCATCAAGTCGCAATCCGCACACCCAAACGATGTCGTCTCCCGAAGTGATGACCGGAACGTGATGCTTCCGGTGACGGGGGACCTTCTGATCGATGAAAAAATCGCTCAACTTTTTCTTGTGTCGCATCCCGAAGGGGACGAACCAGTCTCCCTCGTGCCAGTACCGGACCTGGAGACTGCCCGAAACCCGGTCGGCGTCGATGATCGCTGTCGTCAACGGGGTCCGAAGCGATCGCGGGACAGGAGCCGGGTCGCTGAGCCGGACGCTGGCGCCGTCGAACGTGCACTCAGCCCCCTGATCGAGCGTTGCCACCGTCTCCGGTGGCGAAGGGCGCCGCATCAGCACGATGTACCGTCGGTCCCGAAGCGCAACCCATGGTCCGCTGAGTTCCATCAGCCGTCCCGTTTGCCGCTGGATCAGAGTGTGTACAGCCTCCAGACGCTCCTCCGTCGGATCGATCCTCAACTGTTGGAAGAGTCTCAGGAACGCATGTTCCTGGACCAGCCAATCATACTTTGCGAGCCGGTCGAGGGAGATCCAGGCTTGATCCTCTCCCCGGAACTCAACCGACCGGCCAACGGCTTCGTGAATGAGGGGCTCCAGGATGGACAACATCTCGTTCACCGTTTCTGCGGTCCGCCGCAGCGCACCCGCGATATCCGTCGGGTTGCGGCGCTGCACTTCGGGAAGGATCTGCAGCCGCATCTCGTTGCGCGCATAATGCGGATCAAGGTTCGACTGGTCCATGCGAAACGGGATGTGCTCCTCGGTCGCATACGATTCGATCTCGGCGCGGGTCGCTCGGATCAATGGCCGGATGATCTGTCCGGCGTCACGCCTTGGTGGAATTCCTGCGAGTCCGCGCAATCCCGTTCCGCGGACGATATTCATGAGCACCGTCTCGACGTTGTCGTCTGCGTGGTGGGCCGTTGCGACCGCGACCGAACCGGTCTCGATGCGGACCTGCTCCAGGAGCTGGTAGCGCAATTCCCGCGCGGCGAGCTGGACCGAGATCCGATGTGCAGTGGAATAGGCGCGTACATCGAGACGTTCGGTGATGCAGGGGATGCCGCGTTCATGACAGGCCCGTTTGACGAATGCCTCATCCTGATCGGAATCCACTCCGCGAAGTTGGTGATTCGCATGAACGGCAGCAAGCCGCAGGTTCCACTTGGGTGCCAAGTAAAAGAACAGGTCCAGCATGACCATGGAGTCGACCCCTCCGCTCACCGCGAGCAGCACCTGCTGGTTCGGCGAGAGAAGCCGGCATTCCGACAATGTTTCGGCAAACAG
>JALONE010000042.1 GCA_025455125.1 Bacteroidota bacterium | reverse complement strand
CTTGTACCGCTTGATGAGCCCCTGCGACTGCAAGAGATTCTGCTCCATGCTGGAAGGGGCGTTCGATTCGCTCATGGTGCCTTGCGTTCGTCTAATGGTGTTGTGGCCTGCGGCACTCCCGGCATCGCAGGGATCGGATCGATGATCGACAATCCATAGCGCAGGGGACGGTCCGTTCTCCAGAAAAACCCGTCCAGATTCTGTTCTGCCTCTTGCCCGACGATCAGCCGCTCGGGGATGTAGGTTCCCTGGACTCCTCCGGCGATGTGAATTCGCTCGGTCGCCCCGTCCGCGAGATCGATGACGATGCGGTCGCCGCTGGAGCGATTGACGCCGTTCGGGGCTTCCTCGTCGTAGATGTAGTATAGGCTTGTCGCATTTCGCTCCACGACCACGCGTTCGAGGGCCTTCTCGGCAAAGTACAACGTCATCTCGCGTCCTGTCAACTGATGGAACCGGTTCGTGCGCACGGAATCAGCCTGCGATACCGCCATCGCCTTTCCCTTCACATACAAACTCCGAAGCCGGCGCTGTACGAGATGGATCGTCATCGAATCCCCGGTGATCTGGTTTTCCGCACTCCACACGATGGGTGACGACTCTAACCGGACGCGGTCCTGTCCTCCTTCAAGGAAGGCAAGACCACAGCGCGCGGAGAGATCGGCGCGCACAACCCGGACGAGATCTTCCGCAACGAACCGTTGTGTCGTATCCCGATAGGAATGGAGCAAGCGGCTCGCAACCACCATCGTGTCGATGATACCCGAACCCGACGTATCGATGCGCACGAGACGCGCGCGCCCCATGACGACACTGTATCCGGTCGAATCGATATGGATGAGCGAATCCCCATACACGTCCGTCGCATTGACGGACTCGTAGACGTGCACATCCTTGACAGCGACCGATCGCCCTTCTTCTTCGAAATACGTGAGATCCTCGCAACGGACCGTCGTTGTCGAATCCACCAACACGACCTGGCCAACGAAGCGGGCGATACGCGTATCGGCCCAGTAATCACCGCGGCGAGCGGTCAAAACCATGCGTCCGCGGATCAGGCGGACGCCGTTGCGAGCCTGCATCTGCCGCGTGTTGCCGTCATACGTTCCGTCCGGAGCCATGATGACCATGCTGTCGCGGACGATCCGCACACGCCCGCTGAGATCGATGCGATTGCGGTCCAGATACTGTAATCCGCGGTCGCACCAGACGAACACCATTCCCCCCTCGGCCGTTCGTTGGACGAAATGTACATCGCCGATCAACTCCCGGACATTCTCACCGTTCTCCACACGCCCTTCCAAACGCTGGGCGGAGCGAAGTTCGATCACCCGTTGTTCTTGCGCGGTCACGACGAGACCTGTCGTCAGCACCAGCATGAGAGATGCGAGCGTCCGCTTCATTGGGGAACCGACTCTCCCGTGACCTTGAAGATACGATAGTTCTCCAGCGCCTGGTCGGATTCGAATCCTTGACCTTGCAATTGCTCCCGGGGCGACACGATGCGTACGAAGGCCGGAGTGTGGATGAGCTGTCGTCGGTTGTCCCAGTAGAGCTCCTCCGTCCAGAGCTTGACCGAATCACGAGAGACGACGTACACGTTCTTCCGCGCTTCAAGATTGTTGGTCGCCTCATCGACCGAACCCTCTTGACTCGTCAAGATGGTGGTCAATTCGCCCATCGGATTGATGAACCGGACCCGAACGCCGCCGCTCATCTGTGTGACGCGGGTTCCGTCGTACACTCTGATCAGTCCGGCGTGGATCATCGCCCGAATGCGTCCCGAATCCGAGAGGACGATGTCGCTGTTCGCGCTTTCCTGCTGCGGGAGGAGCCGGCTATCGACGCTTGTGAGGACCGACGGCTTGATCTTATCCTCGCATCCCGACAGAGCCAACGCGACGAGAAGCAACACCGAGAATGCCCGACGTCGCTTCATCCGTTGCTCTCCGGCGTGAATCCTGCCTTGACGAGGTCGTGCAAGTGGATCATACCGGCTGGCTTCGTTTCTTCATCCACCACGACCAGTTGCGTGATCTTGTGCGATTCCATCATCTCCAGAGCACGCGCTGCCAGCATGTCACGCCGGATGACCTTCGGATTCTTCGTCATCGCGTCTGCGGCAGTCAGGTTGGTGATGTTGTTCGTCCGCTGCAGCAGACGCCGCAGGTCGCCATCGGTGATGATCCCGCTCAGTTGTCCGCCATCGTTGACGACACAGGTTGCGCCGAGCCGCTTGGAGCTGATCACCAGGATCGCATCGGAGAGCGTCACCGATTCATGGACAGACGGAATCCCCGAACCCGTGACCATGAGCGATTCAACCTTCAGCAGCAGTTGCCGGCCCAAGATGCCACCAGGATGGAACAGCGCGAAGTCCTCTTTCGTGAAGTTCCGCTTGTGCAGCAATGCGATCGCCAGTGCATCCCCCATCGCAAGGGTCGCCGTAGTGGACGCCGTGGGGGCCAGATCGTGCGGACACGCCTCCTCCTTCACACTCACATCGAGCACAACGTCGCTGTTGCGGCCGAGGAAGGAATGGACATTCCCGACCATCGAGATGACCTTCGCTCCAAGGTGGCGCAGGATGGGCAATAATGTCTGGATCTCCTCGGTATCTCCGCTCTTGGAAATGCAGATGACCACATCCCCGGACTGCACCATGCCGAGATCGCCATGGAAGGCATCTGAGGGATGCATGAACACCGCCGGCGTGCCCGTGGAGCTCATCGTGGCGGCGATCTTGCGCGCGATCAGGCCGGACTTACCCATCCCCGTGATGACGACGCGTCCACCGGTCATGAAGATCATCTGTACTGCGGCGACGAACCGGTCGTTGATGCGGTCGATCAACGCGGCAACGGCATCCGCTTCGATGCGAATGACTTCCTTCCCTTTTTCAAGCGTCGAATCCATGCGGAGATCTTTCTCAAGCATGCGTTGTTCGTGATTTCCCTGCAGTTCCCTGCGCAGCAAGAATGAGGTCGATCACCTCCCGAACTGCTCCCTCGCCTCCCCGCCGTCGACAGACATAGTCGACCTTCTTCAGGACTGCGGGGACCCCATCGGCCGGCGTGGCGGAAAAGCCCACCCGCGTGAGAACCGGGAGGTCAAACTCATCATCCCCAATGTACGCGAACTCTTCCTCCCGAAGACCAGTCGCCGCGCGGATGGTCTCAAAGGCCGAGCCCTTGTCATGGAGGTTCTGATGGACTTGCGTGATCCCCAGCTCTGCGGCACGGCGCGCGACGATCTTCGATACCCGACCGGTGATGATCCCGACCTCGATCCCGGATCGACGAAGCTTGACGATCCCGTATCCATCTTGAATATTGAATTTCTTCAGCTCGTCACCCGACTCGGAAAAGTAGATCCCGCCGTCGGTCATCACACCGTCGACGTCGAGGAGAAGCATTTTGACCTTGCGGAGTGTTGTCCGGGAAGGCTTCTTCACAGGCATGGAACGGAGTCCTTTGTCACAACAGGGAATACGCCGCCCGACGCGTTGGGTCAGAACCGGCGCATGAGGCGATCGATCGCGGTCACCTGATTCAACAGCGGTTCGAGCATCGCGAGGCGCAACTGGCTTGCCGCATCGCTGAACGCCTTGGCGGGATTCGGATGTGTCTCAATGAAGAGGGCATCACACCCGGCGGCAACGCCGGCACGGGCGATGGGGAAGATGAACTCAGGTTGACCGCCGCTGCTGGTCTTCCGACCGCCGGGGAGCTGCAGCGAATGCGTCGCATCAAGCGCGACCGGATAACCCAAATTCCGCATGATCGGCAGCGAACGCATGTCGACGACGAGATTGTGATACCCGAACGTCGCGCCCCGTTCCGTCAGCAGAATGCGTGTGTTCCCGGTAGAGGCGACCTTTTCCGCGGCCAACCGCATGTCTTCCGGCGCCATGAACTGACCCTTCTTGATGTTCACGGCAAGCCCCGTTGTCCCGGCCGCTTCAAGCAACTCCGTTTGCCTGCAAAGAAACGCCGGGATCTGGAGCATATCCACGTAGTCGGCAGCAAGTTCCGCTTCGCGTTCCGAGTGAATGTCCGTTACGACAGGGACGCCGAATTCCTTCCTCACTTCTGCAAGGATCGCGAGCGCCCGTTCTTCACCAAGCGTCGTGAATGATCCACCGCTCGACCGGTTCGCCTTTTTGTAGGAGGATTTGAAGATCAGCGGGATCTTCTTCTTTCCCGCGATCCGGACCACCGTTTCGGCGGTCTTCATCACCAACGACCGGTTTTCGACCACACAAGGCCCGGCGATGAGGACCAGCGGCGCTCCGCCTCCAATTTTGACCGATCCAACGTTGATCGTCTTGACCATGCAGTCCCGTTTTTTTGAAAACATACGAAAAATTGAGGAACAATCAAAAAACGCCCGTTTTCTTGCATCTGCTGGCATATTGCGTTACTTTTTGGGGAATTTCCCGCATGAAGACCCCCCGGCGCATACTTCTGAAAGCCCACGCCAAGATCAATCTGGGCCTCCTCGTCCTGCGCAAACGAGAGGACGGCTTTCACGACATCGAGACCATCTTCTCGGAAATTGACTGGCATGACCTCGTGGAGATCCATGACGCGCCAGGCATTTCGATGGAGTGCACGCTCCCTTCCCTCCCTGCCGACGCGTCCAACCTTTGTATGAAGGCTGCCGCGTTGCTCCGCGGGTGGACGAACTATGAGGGAGGGGCGCACATTCGGCTCGTGAAGAATATTCCGCTCGGCAGCGGACTCGGAGGAGGCAGCAGCGATGCCGCCGCGGTCTTGACGGGACTCAATCTGCTCTGGGGCACGGGAGTTTCCGCGATCGATCTTGCCCGACTCGGCGCGCAACTCGGCTCCGATGTTCCCTTTTTCATCGTTGGAGGATCAGCATTCGGAACAGGACGGGGCGAACTGCTCGAACACCGGCCTGCGACTCTCCCCTATTGGATCCTGACCGTCGTCCCGCCATTGCATATCTCAACGGCATGGGCATACGGGAACGTCTCTCCGCAGGAAGGCTCGTCGGCACGATCGTTGCGGGCGCTGCTTGAGCGCCTGGAAACGCCGTCGACCGATCACCTTTCAGCGCTTGTCAATGATTTTGAGGAACCGGTTTTCCGGTCGTATCCGGCCATCCGACAATTGAAACAAGAACTGGCTGAGAGCGGCTCGATCTGTTCCCTGATGAGCGGAAGCGGTTCGTCTGTGTTTGGTCTCTTTGCCGACGAACGCGATGCACAAGACGCCATCTCCAGATTCCCGGTGGAGTATCGAACCTTCCTGACGCCACCGCACTTTCACCGTGGTGCGATCGATCCGCCGTTGCCCGTATGAAGACTCCGGTTCTCCTGACCCTTCTGCTGTGCCCGACGCTCCTCCTGGCGCAGACCGACACATTGACCGTTGCGCCCGCCGATACGCTCGCTCCCGCAGAAAGTCTGCAGGTGATGTTCCTTCCTGGAATGGGTTCCATCGCACACGCCCGTTCGATCGCGCCGCTGGAGGGGTCCCGCTTGCTTTGGAGCGATACCAAGTCGCTTGAGGAATCCCTCTGGCTTCTTCCCGGAAGCTTTCTGCGCGAGCTCGGGGAGGCTGGAAAGCCATCACAGGTGACGGCCCTCGGTTTTGATGCGCGTCACCTGTCGTTGTTGATGGATGGAAGACCGCTCAATGATCCGGTGTCGGGCGCGATCCTGTTGTCCGACCTTTCACTCGAATTCGCGGATCGCATCGAAGCGGTGGAGGGAACGAGTTCACTGCACGCAGCATCCCCCGCCGTGTCCACCTGGAACATCGCCACACGATGGTACAACACCCTGCGGCCGATCACGCGCATTCGGTTCGTTCAGGATCCGAAGGAAACGTTGTTCACCGACGCGTTCTTCACGCAAAACATCATGCAGGGGGTCAACCTGCAGCTGGGGATCAACCGGCAAGCGTCGCAAGGTCGCTATCTCAACGCGGAGCTTGACGCATGGAATATCCGGACGCGCGTCCGGTGGAATGCGTCTGACCGGATCAACATCGCTGCAACGTATCTCTCCTCACGCAATTCCAGCGGGATGAACGGCGGGATCGACCTGACAGCGACCGCCGATCCCTTTGACGCCCAGAGTGCGCGCCCCGTGGACGAGAGGGCATACGCACTTTCGACCCGACAGGACTTGAGCGTTCAGGTGCTGGGACGATTGTTGCAAGATTCTCTCTCCACCACTCACATGACCGCCTTCACGACCGCGAGCGAGAGGGAGTACGTGCAATTGGACCTGTCAAATCGTCCCGCAAGACGCGCATTCGTGAAAGGTGAATCCTATGGGGTGCGGATAGAGCAGCGATTGGCAACTCCAATCGGTGCGGCGGCGTTCGCGGCGGAACAAGAATGGCGCGGCACGGAGCGCACGGAGCTCATGCCGTTCGTCGGCGAATTCCGGAGCGCCCTCTCTGCCACCGCACGGCTGACAGTCGTGGATGGTCTTATTCCGTCTGCAACGATCCGCACGGAGCGGATGTACAGATCCTCACGATCATCGGTCGACCTCGGGTTACAGGTGCATCTGAGTCCGTGGGTCGTCGTCGAAGGAAACGGAGGAAGCGGGTATCGATTTCCCACGCTCCTTGAATCCTCGATGACCGACTCGCTGCTGATCCGGCGAACTCCCATCGGGCCCGAACGGCACGAATACCTCTCGATGAGAACCGCGTTTCGCGTCGGAAATCTCGGAGACGTTTCCCTCCGCGCTTTCCAACGAACGGTCTCCGACGCGATCGTCATCCGTCCGGATGTCACCGACCATGGAACCCCGGCCGTTGGTCTGCAGAGCATCCGCAGACTCGTGAGCGAAGGGGTGACCGGCTCGCTTTCAGGTGTTTGGAGCGGATTCGAATTTGAAGGATCGGGCTCCTATATTCGCGTCACAGAGGACGGCGAAGAAACGAAGCCGGTTCCCGGCATCTTACTTGGCGGTGAGCTCAGTTATCGCGGAACGTTCTTCGGTGATGCGCTGGAAGCGCGGATCGGCGCGCGCGTCCGGTTCAGCGACCGCTTCCGCGGCGCATCGTATGATCCGCTTCTGAACCTGTACGTTGAGAACCAGTCGTATCTACTGGGGCGGGTGACGACACTCGATCTCTTCACGGTCTTTCAGATCGGCGACGCGTACGTGACGTTGGCCATGCAAA
>JALONE010000041.1 GCA_025455125.1 Bacteroidota bacterium | reverse complement strand
TTTATGCGAGCGATCATGCATACCGGAGAACACACGGTCTCCGGCGGGCGCTTCAACGAACCTCCATCTTCAGGCCTCACGGAGCGGCTCCAAGAGCTCGGACTCGTCAGCGGAAGACTCAAGACCGGAACCCCGCCTCGCATCGACCTCCATAGCATCGACATGTCCAAGGTGGAGGAGCAACACAGCGATCCGGTCATTCAACCGTTCTCCTACCGGACCCCGAACATCACGAACAAGCTCATTCCGATGTTCATGACGAGCACGAACGAGGAGACGCATAACGCGCTCAGAAGGGGATTCAGCCGATCTCCGCTTTTCACCGGACGGATCAAGGGGCTCGGTCCGCGCTACTGCCCTTCAATTGAAGACAAGATCAATCGATTCGCGGAAAGGGAATCCCACCATATCTTCCTCGAGCCTGAGGGATACGATACCAACGTCGTCTATGTGAACGGCTATTCGACCAGTCTCCCGGAGGATGTCCAAATTGAGGGGCTCCGGACAATCCCCGGCCTGGAGAATGTTCGGATGCTCCGTCCCGGCTATGCCGTCGAATACGACTATTTTCCCCCGCATCAGGTCAAGCGTACGCTCGAGACCAAGTTGGTGGACGGCCTGTTCTTCGCGGGACAAATAAACGGGACCTCCGGTTATGAGGAGGCGGCAGCTCAGGGTCTTGTCGCAGGAATCAACGCCGTCTTCCGAGCCAAAGACGCCGATGACGAGTTCGTTCTGAAGAGATCTGAGGCATACATCGGCGTTCTGGTGGATGACCTCGTCAACAAGAGTACCGAAGAGCCATACAGGATGTTCACCTCACGGGCGGAATACCGGCTACTCCTCCGCCAGGACAACGCCGACCGGCGTCTGATGGAACGCGGGGCAAAGTTCGGTCTCATCCCGGGGGACCTGGTGGATCGTCTCAGGGAGAAGGAACGTCTCATCAGGCAAACGATCGAGGAGGCGGATCGGGTATCCTTTTCGCCGAACGAGGTCAATTCGCTTCTCGCTTCGCAGGGTTGCGACATCCTCGCCGAGACCGACCGCTTGTCCAGGATCCTCCGTCGCCCGAATTCAGCGCTAGCCGGACTTCTTGAGCTTGAATCGGTCCGGCACAACGCCTTCTTTGCCGGTTTGCGCGCCATGCCGGATGCACGGCTCCGCAATGAGGTCCTCGAGCAGGTGGGGATCGAGTTGCGGTACGAAGGATACATCTCACGGCAGACCGAAGAGGTCGAGCGATTCGAGCAAAGTGAGGCGATACTCATCCCCCCGGACTTCGACTATGCAAGACTGAAAGCCCTCTCGGCGGAAGGCCGGGAAAAGCTCCGCCGAGTCCAACCCTCATCCATCGGGCAAGCGGCCCGCATCAGCGGGGTCACCCCTGCCGACGTATCCATCCTGATGGTATACCTCAGAGGATAAACAATACCATGTTCCACGTGAAACAATGAACGACGAATCCCAAATCAACGCGAGCCACGAAATCTGGCTCCGCACCGTTTGCCAGAAGAACGGTCTAAGCCTGTCGGACGAACAACTCGAGCAACTCGCCCGCTATGCGGAACTGCTGTTCAAGTGGAACCGGGACATCAACTTGGTTTCCCGGAAGGACGAGCCGAACATCTGGCAGAGCCACATCCTTCATTCTCTCACGTTGCTCATGCGGATGGAGGTCCCCTTGGGCCTGCGCGTTCTCGACCTCGGAACCGGAGGCGGATTGCCGGGAATTCCGATGAAGATCGTGCGGCCTGACCTCACCTTCCTTCTGCTCGATTCCACCAAAAAGAAGATCGACGCCGTCTCGAACATGGTGGCACAGCTTGGACTGACCGGCATCGAGACCCGGTGGGGAAGAGCGGAAGATGTTGGGAAGGAACCTGCCCACTCTGGTGCATATGACCTTGTCGTCGCTCGCGCCGTTGCATCGTTGAACGACCTGATCAAATGGGGAAAGCCCTTCTTGAATCCGTCGAATCCCGCACGTCGCTTGGTGACGCTCAAAGGGGGAGATATGTTCAAGGAGATCCTCCACGCGCGACGCGTTTCAGGAGCAAAAGATGTCCACACAATACCCCTTGCACTCGCCGACGTGACCGAGTTTCTTGATTCGGACAAGAAAATTGTGGTAGTTGAGTTTTGAGGAATGGTAAGCCTTTGAGCCCATGAGTCTATGTGCCTTTGAGGAAAAGCATCGGTGTTTTGCCCACAGACTCATCGGCTCAACTACTCAACGGCTCAACATCCTCCCAACCTTCATCATCTTTCATCCCATTATGTCTGATTCCAAGAAACTCTTTGAGCAGTTGAAAGACCTCTCCACTGAGCAACGCAATCCGGCAAGCATGGATATCGATGCCCGGTCGTCGCTGGAGATCGTCACCCTCATCAACGACGAGGATAAGCGAATCGCGTTGGCGGTCGAGACGCAGATCCCGCATATCGCGAAGGCGGTGGACCTGGTGGTGCATGCCTTCCGGAATGGCGGGCGGCTTCTCTACTTCGGGGCGGGAACAAGCGGACGGCTTGGCGTTCTCGATGCGGCAGAATGTCCCCCCACGTACGGATCGGATCCCGAGATGGTTCAGGGATTCATCGCCGGAGGGGAGAAGGCGATGTTCCGCGCACAGGAAGGGGCGGAAGACCACAAAGAGAACGGAGCCAAAGAGGTCGATGCGCTCAACGTTGGACCGAACGATGTGGTTTGCGGGATCGCAGCGAGCCTGCGGACACCCTATGTCATCGGAGCGGTCATTCGCGCGAAGGAGCGAGGTGCACTCTGTATGTCACCACCAATCCCCGCTCGCGATTCGATGATCCTGCATACACCGATCTCGCCAAGGCGGTCGATGTCCCGATCTGTCCCGAGGTAGGACCTGAAGTTGTGATGGGTTCAACGCGGATGAAGTCCGGAACCGCGCAGAAGCTCGTCCTCAACATGATTACCACCGCGGCAATGATCCGTCTCGGCAAGGTGTACGAGAACATGATGATCGACCTGCAGATGACGAACCTGAAGCTCCGTGAGCGAGCGAAGCGGATCGTCATGACCATCACTGGCGTCTCGTACGAAGGGGCCGTTGAGTTTCTCGAGAAGGCGAACTATCACGTCAAGACCGCACTCGTGATGATCAAAGCGAACGTCGATCGCGACGAAGCGAAGCGGAGACTGGAACGCTCGGACGGATTTGTGCGGCAGGCGATTGAGGGGAAGGAATATAGGATTGAGTGATTGGGTGATTTGGTGAGTGAGTAATGACATTTACGATTGTTGATTTGTGATTGTTGATTGGAGAGAGTATGTCGTCGCTGGTTCTTCCTGATCTGGATCTTCAGCCTCCGTTCACCGGTTTTCCGAAGGAGGGGATCGCGTTTCTCAAGCGGTTGAAGAAGAACAATAACCGCGAATGGTTCGCGGCGCATAAGGATGAGTACGAGGAACTCGTGCGTCAGCCGATGCTCTCGCTCATCGAAGCGCTGCAGCCGCACTTCCAACGGTTCGCTCCGGACTTCGACCTCACGCCGAAGCGAGCGATCTTCCGCGTCTATCGCGATACGCGGTTCAGCGCGGACAAGACCCCGTACAAGACGCATGTTGCGGCGCATTTCGTCATCCGCGGAAAGGACAAGGGATTTCTCGGTTCGGGATACTATCTCCATGTCGAGCCGGGAGAGATGTATGTCGGCGGCGGCATCTACATGCCGGACAACGATCAGCTCAAGAAGATCCGCGCGCACGTCGCGGCAAACGGAGAAGAATTTCTTTCCATCATCAATGCCCGTGCGTTCAAGAAGCGATTCGGCAAACTGGAAGGTAACGCGCTCACGCGCATTCCGAAAGGATACGACGAATCCCATCCGATGGCGGAGTGGCTGAAGCTGAAGCAGTTCTTTGCCGGGGTATCGTGGCCGGAAACGAAATCCCACAATACACGCGTGGTGAAGGAGATCGCCGACGTCTGCGAAACGCTCGCGCCGCTGGTGAACTTTCTCAATGCGGCGATGTCAAAGTAGTTTAAATTTGAAATATTACGTCGCGGTGAGCTTGTCCGCCCGGCCGCATAGAGTCGTTCAGGCGGACGGGTCGAAGCGCGACATGGGTCTTGAAATCACCCTTCGACAGGCTCAGGGTGACCCAAGTTCCGGTGATTACAATGACTCTTGGGGCTCTTTGCTTATGGGCTCATCGGCTTCTAGGCTCATTGGCTCACAGGCTCACAGGCTCATTTGCTTCTCCTCTCATTCTGGGGTATATTTGATGCAATCATGCGGGTGAATCCGGAGTTTGGAGACACCCCATTTTCTTTTTGAAGTCCTGCGATCGCCTCCCATGGCCGACATCCCCGTTCCCGATACTGAAAAGAACTACGAAACGCTCGAGAACATCCCGACGCGGCTTCCGGTGCTTCCGCTCCGCGATGTCGTGGTGTTCCCGTACATGATCTTCCCTGTCCTCGTCGGACGCGAGACCTCGCTCCGCGCGGCGAACGAAGCGCTCGAACGGGGAAAGAACATCTTCCTCGTCGCGCAGAAGAGCCCATCCGTCGACGAACCGACCGAGGCCGACCTCTACCGCGAGGGGACTGTCGCCAAGATCCTGCAAATGCTGAAATTGCCGAATGGATTGATGAAGATCCTCGTGGACGGCGTCGCGCAGGCGAACATCAAGCGGTTCATCTCGAATCCCGACTTTCTCGAAGCTGAGATCGCGATCCATAAGCAGGATGTTCCAACCAATCGCGAGCTCGAGGCGCTTGTCCGGCACACTTCAACGTTGTTCACCGAATACGTGCGCCTCAACAGGAATCTTCCCCCTGAAGTGATCATGGCGTACGAGGGGATCAAAGAGCCGCAGCGCAAGCTGTTCTATATGGCGTCGAACCTTCTGCTGAACGTCGAGAACAAGCAGCGCATTCTTCAGTCGCATTCGGTCCGCGATCAGCTCTACGAGCTCTCGAAGATCCTCACGACCGAGGTCGACATCCTGAAGATCGAACGGGACATCGATTCGAAGGTGCAGGACAACATTCAGAAGTCCCAGCGGAAGTTCTTCATCCAGGAACAGATCCGCATCCTGCAGGACGAACTGGGCGACGACGAGGCCTCCCCCGAACTCAACAAGATCAAGACGCAACTCCAGGAAGCGAAGCTCCCAAAGGAGGTTGCAGAAAAGGCGTTCGAGGAATTCAACAAGCTGAAGAAGACGCCGCCGATGTCACCGGAGTTCACGGTCACGCGGAACTTCCTCGACTGGATCGTCGCCGTCCCCTGGCACAAGCGGACGAAGGACAACCTTTCCGTCAAGCATGTGCAGGAGATCCTCGACGCCGACCATTACGGACTCGAGAAGCCGAAAGATCGCATCCTCGAGCATATCGCCGTGCTGAACCTCGTCAAGGAAATGCGCGGACAGATCCTTTGTTTCGTCGGTCCCCCGGGCGTGGGAAAGACTTCGCTCGCGAAATCCATCGCCCGTGCACTGGGCCGGAAATTCGTCCGCATCTCCCTCGGCGGCGTCCGAGACGAGGCGGAGATCCGCGGCCACCGGCGGACCTACATCGGCTCGATGCCGGGGAAGATCATCCAGTCCATGAAGCGGGCCGGCGTCGTGAATCCGGTCATTCTCATGGACGAGGTTGACAAGATGAGCATGGATTTCCGGGGCGACCCGTCCGCAGCGTTGCTCGAAGTGCTTGACCCCGAGCAAAACATCGCCTTCAATGACCATTACCTGGATGTCGACTACGACCTGTCCAAGGTCATGTTCATCACGACCGCCAACGTCCGCTATCAGATCCCCTTGCCGTTGCAGGACCGCATGGAGATCATCGAGCTCCCCGGCTATCTTGAGCACGAGAACAAGGAGATCGCCAAGCGGCACATCATCCCGAAACAGCTGGAAGAACACGGCCTCACCGGCAAGAATGTAAATATCACGGATATTTCGCTTCTGAAGATCATCCAGGAATACACGCGCGAAGCGGGGGTCCGAAACCTGGAGCGGGAGATCGCATCGGTCTGCCGCAAGGTGGCGAAGGACATGGTGCTGGCCAAGCAGAAGAATGGCACGCACAAGAAGCAGAAGAAGCAGGCGCCGAAGGATCTACACACGGTCGATCCCGCAGTCATCGAGCGGTACCTCGGTGTACCGAAGTTCCGGACGAAGGCGGCGGAACGTCAGCCGCGTGTCGGTTCGGTGACAGGATTGGCGTGGACGAGCGTCGGTGGGGACATCCTCAACGTCGATGTCACCATCATGCGCGGCACCGAGCGGCTCACGCTCACCGGACAACTCGGCGACGTGATGAAAGAATCGGCACAGGCGGCGCTCAGCTACATTCGATCGAACCCGAAGAAGTTCGGCATCGATCCCGAGTTCACCAAGGGGCGCGAGATCCACATCCATCTTCCGGAAGGTGCGATCCCGAAAGACGGTCCCTCGGCCGGCATCACCATGGCAATGGCGATCATCTCCGCGGCAAGCAATCGTCCCGCGCGGAACGACGTCGCTATGACCGGCGAGATCACGCTTCGGGGGAACGTGCTCCCCATCGGCGGATTGAACGAGAAGCTCCTCGCCGCACAGCGCAGCGGCATCAAGACCGTTCTGATTCCGAAAGAGAACGTGAAGGACCTGACGGAGATCCCGGAAAAGGTGAAAGAGGGATTGAGCATCGTTGCCGTCGAGACAATTGAAGAGGCGTTGCCGCTGGTGTTCGGCAAGAAGAGGAAGAAGTAGAAAGTTCGTATATTGTAAGTCCATGCAAGAAGACGCGTTGCGTCACATTGAGCCTGTCTGTCCTGAGCGCGTCACCCTTCGACACGGTTCGACAGGCTCACCGTGACGGCGGGTGCTGACTTCACTCCAAGCTTTTGCGTGCCAATATTCTGATTATGTCATACCAAGTCACAGCCCGCAAATGGCGACCGATGGTGTTCGACGATGTCGTCGGCCAGTCACATGTCACGAACACGCTTCGCAATGCCATCGCATCGAAGCGCGTGGCGCACGCGTACATCTTTTCCGGCACGCGCGGCTGCGGCAAGACGACCACGGCCCGCATCTTCGCCCGCGCGCTGAACTGTCTCCATCCCGTTGACCAAAATCCCGATAACACCTGCGAGATCTGCACGGAGATCATCGACGGCCGGAGCATGGACATCATCGAGATCGATGGCGCGTCCAACAACGGCGTCGAAGAGGTGCGAAATCTCCGCGAGTCGGTCCGCTACACGCCGGCCCGCGGGTCCTACAAGATCTACATCATCGACGAAGTGCACATGCTTTCGAACGCGGCCTTCAACGCCCTGTTGAAGACGCTTGAAGAGCCGCCGCCCCACGTCATCTTCATCCTGGCGACGACCGAAGTGCACAAGATGCCGATGACCATCCTGTCGCGCTGTCAGCGGTTCGATTTTCGGCGCATTTCCATCGAGGAGATCTCCCAGCGTCTCCTGCTGATCGCGAAGGACGAACAGGTTTCCATTGAACCCGAGGCGCTCGCCATCATCGCCCGGCGTGCGGACGGCTCGATGCGCGATGCGCAGAGCATCTTCGATCAGGTCCGCTCCTTCTGCGGCAACTCGATCACCGCGGCCGATCTGCTGAAAGCATTCAACGTCGTCGATCAGGAACTGTATTTCCGTTTCACCGATCTGTTTCGCACGCACGCGGCGAGCGGAGCCATCGAACTCGTCGACGTTCTCATCAAGGGGGGCTACAATCTTCGCGAGTTCGTCGGCGGATTGATCGAACACCTGCGCAACCTGCTGGTGGTCCGCTCGACCAATTCCACCCAGCTGATCGAGGTCTCCGAACAATACCGACAGCGGTATGCCTCCGAAGCGCCGCACTTTGCCGACGCGGATCTTCTCCGCTTGATCAAGCAGGCCGCCGAGCTGGACCAAACGCTCCGATTCGCATCTCAGCCCCGCTACCGCGTCGAAGCGACGCTCGTGCAGATGGTCCGGATGGAGAACGCCGTGCAGCTCAACGTCCTGCTTCAGCAGATCGACGAGCTGAAAAAAAAACTCCATGATGTTCCCGCCCCCCGGACCGATGTTCGTGTAACCGGCGAGGTGTCGGCCGGCTATCTGAAAAGCCCGGCGGCGATCCGGTATTCCCCCTCTGCCTCCCCGGTCATCGAGAATAAGCGAAACGGAAACGGCGGTGCGAACACATCGGCGTCCATTCTTTCCATCGTGACGCCGCGCGAAGATTCCTCTCTCTCCTCTGATGCCGTGCTCTCGCGATGGTCGGAATTCGTCGGCTCGATCGTCAAGGACCGCGTTGGGACAGGAACTTCGTTGAGCGTAAGCCGGTTGATAGGTACACACAACGGATCCATCCGGGTGCTTTGTCCGGATGAATATCATCAGTCCAATCTGCGGCGCGAGCGGGATTTCCTCGCGGATATGGTGCACAGATTCTTCGGCTCCCGCGCGGTCATCGATGCCGTCACAGAATCCGAGCAGGCTGAACGTTCTCCTGTTTCCCATGGTGGGTCGCGGACAACGGGCGCATCCGCAGAAGCTCCGCCGAATGGGGCGTCGTCCAGTCAACGGAGCACGGCAGGCGAAGAACATCCGATCATCGCGGTGTTAAAGCGGGAGTTCGGGGCGGAAAGGGTGGGGGAGTAGGAAAAGCAGAAATGAGTGATTTGGTGAGTGAGTGATTGGGGGTTTGGGTGATTGAGAGCATGTCACCCCGAGCATGTCACCCCGAGCCCGTCGAGGGGTGTCGAAGCGTGATGGAAGAGCGGGAGTGAGGGAGTGATTGAGGAATAGCCGTTCATTTACGATTATTGATTTTTGATTGCTGATTGTTGATTGAAAGGATTTCTGGCGCGCATTGTGACCGTGTTGTTGTGAGAGGATGAATTCTTAACTTCCTGTGGTGCCTTATGCGTCGGACGATCCTTGTTGTGCTTCTCTCCTTGTGTGTCTTCCCTTCGCTTCGTGCTCAGACGATCGCCAAGTATGCGGGTGAATTCCTCGCCATTGGTGTCGGCGGACGGGCGCTTGGTCTTGGCGGTGCGTACGCGGCCCTCGCCAACGACGCCACCGCCGGTTACTGGAACCCCTCCGCACTCTCACGCATCGATTATCCCGAGTTCGTTCTGATGCATGATGAACGATTCGGCGGACTGATGAACTACGATTTCGGCGCGGTCGCCATCCCGTACGGAAGCGACATGAGCTTCGGCCTCTCGCTCTCCCGTCTCAGCGTCGACGATATTCCCGACACGCGGAACGCGCTCATCGACTACAACAACAACGGCGTCTTCGATCCGGAAGATCGTCCTGACCCCAACCGCGTTACCTACTTCAACGTCGCTGATTGGGTCCTGACGCTCACGTATGCGAAACGCTCGTCCGATGCTTTCCGCTACGGCGCGAACGTCAAGCTCATCCGGAGGAACTTCGGCGATTTCTCCGCAACGGGCGTCGGGTTCGATGTCGGCGTTCTCTATTCCCCGCTCCAGGACCTCTGGCTCGCGGCCAATGCGCAGGATGTCACCACAACGCTCATCGCCTGGTCCACAGGACGAAACGAGCTCGTCTCTCCCACGCTGAAACTCGGTGCCGCCTATTTTCTGAGCGCATTCAACGGTCGATTTGCTCCGACGATGGATGTTGACGTCCGTTTCGAGAATCGGCAGAGCGCCTCCATCGCAAATATCGGTCCGATCAGTCTTGATCCGCATTTCGGTCTCGAGTTCGACTACAAGCGAACGGCCGCTATCCGGATCGGCTACAGCGACGTCAAGCAGCTCACGGTGGGTGCCGGACTTCATCTGCGAAAGCTCGACCTCGATTACTCCTTCGCCCGATTCGGCAAAGAGAACGACCTTGGCGACACCCATCGGATCTCGCTTCGGTTCATGCTGCAGGAGGAGAGGTGGGGGAGAGGAAACGCAGGAAATATTGGGGAATGAGGGAGAGGGTGGAGTATGTGAGGGTTGGATGATTT
>JALONE010000040.1 GCA_025455125.1 Bacteroidota bacterium | reverse complement strand
ATGTCTATCCCCAGGAGAACGATGATGATCCCTCCGACCCCAAGAACCCGTTTCTGCTGACGGGAAAGACCCGAGGCCTCGATCCGTACGGACGATGGTTCGGGGTGGGGTGCTGTTGCTTGCGCCGGCGTTCCGAGGATCTCATCGTATTGCCGCATCACCTCTTCCGCGGGAAGGTCGACAATGAGGGCATACTCGCGAAGGAATGCGCGTACATACGTTTGCGGAAGGACATGAAAATCCCCCCGCTCGATCGCTTCGAGAAATCGGATGTTGATGCGCGTTTCCGCGGCGATGTCTGTCAGCGACACTTGCTGAGCGACGCGACGATTCTTGAGTGCGGAGCCGAATTCGAGAAGGTCCATGAGGGTAAGTTAGAAGTCAAAAGTCAAAAGTCAAAAGTCAAAAGTTATAAGTCAACCGCTATTGGCCAATCGCTAAACGCTATTAGCTATCTCCCGTCCAGCACGGTCCTCAGCGTCCGCGACAACTCTTCCAGCTGATACGGCTTTTGCATGAACGCGGCGGCGGCGGTGCGGAGCGAAGTGAAATCCTCCAATTGGTCGCTGTAGCCGGTCGAAATGATGATCGGCAGCTTCTTGTCGAGATCGTGGATCTTGGCAAACGTCGCCTTGCCGCTCATCTTCGGCATATTGAGATCGAGAATGACCGCATCGAAGGGCTCCTTCCTTCGCAGCAGCGTGAGCGCCTTTCGTCCATTGTCCACAACGACCGCCTCATACCCGAGATTGGACAGCATGTTTCGGATCGTCTCGCCGACACCCGGCTCATCGTCGACGACGAGGATCCGTTCCGTGCCGCGGGGAAGCCGTTGTTGCCGCGCCGGGCGGCGATATCCGTCGGCCCCTTCAAGCACGGGAAAATGAAGGTTGAACGAAGATCCCTTCCCGAGTTCGCTCCGCACGGTAACGAATCCTCCGTGGGAATTCACGACGCCGTAGACGACCGCCAGGCCGAGCCCGGTTCCCTTCCCCTGTGACTTCGTTGTGAAGAACGGTTCGAAGATACGTTGCTGCGTTTGGACGTCCATCCCCACACCCGTGTCCGTGATGCTGACCGTGACGTACCGTCCTGAGTGATTTTCCGGTCCGGGAGGGGATTGCCCGTCGTCGATCTGCATCGTCTCGCTGACGATCGTGATCGTTCCGCCATCCGGCATCGCATCCCGTGCGTTGATGAGGATATTGAGGATCGCTTGCTGGATCTGTCCGTCGTCGCCATTGATGACGCTGAACTCAGTCGGCGGTGTGTACACGACGGTGATCGTCTTGTCAATGCTCCGCTCGAACAGACGAAGGGTCTCTTCGATGATGTCATTGACAACGACGGGGCGAAAATGGACGGCGGTCTTCCGCGCGAACGTGAGCAATTGCCGGGTCAAGCCTGCTCCGCGCCGCGCCGCCGTTTCGATGATGTCCGCGAAATTGTACCACGGATCCTGCTTCCGCATTTTCCGCTTCATGATGCCCGTGGAGCCGAGAATGGAGGTCAGGATATTGTTGAAGTCATGCGCGATGCCCCCCGCAAGATTCCCGATGCTGTCGATCCGCTGGGCGTGGATGATCTTTGCTTCCAAGCGCTTGCGTTCGGTGATGTCCCTCGCCACGATGCGCATCACCACCGGCCGCCCCGATGGGTCCTTGATGAGCGAAGAGTTGATACTGACGTCGATCAGTTCTCCCGTACTCTTGACCATCTGCTCTTCGAGATCGGTCATCTCACGCGCTTGGGCAAAGATCTCGTGCAGCCGCTTCATCGCTTGTTCGTGGTGCGCGGGGGGATAGAGTTTGAGTACCGAGTGTCCGACGATGTCTTCCTTCTGATATTCGAGCCGGTTGGCTTCCGTCTGATTGCAGCTCACGACGATCCCGTCGCGGTTCACGAGGTGGTACATATCCGGCGAATGTTCAAAGAGGTCCATGTAGCGTTCTTCGGACATTCGAACCCGGTCGAACAGCACGGCATTTTCGATCGCGACGCCGATCTGGTTGGCGAAGGCGGTCATCATTTCGACCTCTTTGGTCGAGAGGTCCGAACGATTCCGGCTTGCGGCGACGATGAGACCGAAGAATTGCTCCTTCATCATGATGGGGACGGATGCCCACGAGCGGATGACGCCATGCGGCCAGGGATCGCTCAGACGCGAGGGAGCGCGTTGGATCTGTGGCGTGCGGAGAGATTCCAGTTCTTCCGACGATATCGGTTCGCTGCTGCGAAACACGGGGGGCGGGAGCTCTTCGATTCCCCACGACGCGGTCGCCACGAGGCGGGAGTCCTCGATCTGATAGAGCCAAACGTACTGCAATTCCAGCAACTGCGTGATAGTGCGGAGAGCGTTCTGAAACAGGATCTTGCGATCGATCGCGCGGTTGACCGACTCCGCCATCGTCTTGAGCGCAAGGAGTTCCTGCTTCTGCTCTTCGAGCACGCGCCCGTACTTCAGCGTCAACAACACGATGATGAACCCGAACACGCCGACGGTGAGAATGCTGCCGAACAGCAGCCATTCGGGAGTGCGGTACATCCCACCCGTCATACGGACGACCAGAATGGTCACCAGCGTGACGACGACGGCGGTCGAGACGACGACCTGCGCTTGTTCAACGGGACCGAGTGACGCGCGGAATTTGCGGAGACTACTGAAGGCCATGGATCGGAAGGCAGGGCAGTTCAGCGTGCGAGAAATTTCTTGAGAATGGCGCCGACATCCGCAGCATCAAGGGGCTTGACGAGGTAATCGGCGGCGCCGATGTCGCGTGCGACCCGGCGTGCATCGAAATCGTCGATCGCCGAGAGGAAGATCACGGGGGTTGCCTTTGTCGCCGACCGCTTCTTGATCGTATCGACGAACTCGAATCCATTCATGTCCGGCATTCGGACGTCGCTCATGATGAGATCGGGCGTGAAGGACTTGAGTGCGGAGAGGGCGTCCGCGCCGCTGCTCGCCGTGACGACGCCATACCCTTGGGCTTTCAGATATTGCGAGATCACCGACAGCCAGATCTCTTCGTCATCGACGATGAGGATGTGTTTCTTTTTCTCTCCTGTTGCCATCGCTCTGCCTCCGCCCCAAGATACGAACGCCCCGTGCGGAATGCAACCCGGGTCGATGACAGCGATTACCACAGATTGCACAGATGGACATAGATCTAATGCCGGTTCAACTATGTCCCCTTGTGTTCTTTGGCGGTCATCCTGAGCCTGTCTGCCCCGTGAGTGAGGCGAACGGGGCCTACCCCGCGATTGAAGTTCTATCCGGCAGGCGGGGTCGAAGGATATCATCCTGAGCCTGTCGAAGGATGTCATCCTCATCCATGGTTCGACAAGCTCACCATGACTGTGATTCGAAACATGTCATCCTGAGCTTGTCGAAGGATGTCACCCTGAGCTTGTCGAAGGATGTCACCCTGAGCGTGTCGAAGGGTGACCGGGATTCAATCGTCGGTCTTCGACGCGCTCAAGAAACACAAGCCAACTTTTAGGAAACGGCACTAAGTTGACGTTACATATCCAAACATCTGTGAAAATCTGTGTAATCCGTGGTGGTCTTTTCTCTAAGACACAACAGGGCAGCCGAAGCCGCCCTGCGTGGGTGCATACGTGAAGATCAATGAAGCACTTATTCCATTTTTCCGGCGCGGAGTTCCTTTACGATGCGCTCGGCCTTGTAGATGTCTTCCAGGCCTTCGAGGATCCCGGAGGAGTGGACCGACACAGAGCGGTTTATAACCTCATCATAGATGACTCGGCCTGGGAGGCTCTCGATGTTGCCGTCAAAGATCAATCCGACGACCTCGAGGTCGCGGTTGATGACGGAGCTTCCCGAATTGCCGCCGATGATGTCGTTCGTCGAAACGAAGTTCATCGGTGTGCTCATGTCGAACGTTGGCGGGGGATTCAGCCAGCGTTCCGGCAGGGTCCAGTCGGGCTTGCGGTGTGAATAGTAGCGATCGTACATCCCGTAGAACGTCGTGTATGGAGGCGCGATCGTTCCGTTGTAGTCGTACCCCTTCACGACACCGTCAGCGATGCGGAGGGTGAATGTCGCATCGGGCGGGATCTTGGTGCCGTACACATCATACATCGCGTTACCGAGGAGCTGGACCTTTGCGGCCTGCTTCTCGTTGAGCTCTTGCGCCTTTGTGCGTAACACCTGCGCTTCGTCAAAGATGCTGGCATAGTATGCGATGAGCGGATCGGTCGAGGCGAGGATCGCATCCGGTCCGGCGTTGAACAGTTCAAGCGCCTTCTCTTTCGATGCAACGACGGAGGTCGCCACCAACGAGGCCGCGGTCTGATCCACCGTCTTGCCGCCGAGGAGCTTGTTCATTGCGGCGTTCGAACCGGCGAATGCCTTCGCGCTCATCTCCAGCTGCATTGCCATCATCTTCTCTTCGATCTCGGTGTTGAGGTCGGGGGGATACATTCGCCCCTTCATCATCTCGAGGTTCTCGGGACGATACTGGCGGGGGAGCTTGTCTGCCGGGCCTTTGGCGGCCTTCGCATAGTCAACGAGCGTGGAAGCTACACCGAGGTAGGTCGAGCCGCCCCGTCGCATGGCGGCGCCGTAGCCTGCCGTCTTGGGGAACAATTTGCTGAGCTCGTCCTGATACGTTGCGATCTCCTTCCAGACATCACCGTACTTGGCTTTGAGATCGGGCTTGCTCAGTACAGCATCGCGGAACTTCTTCTCGAAATCTCGCTTCTTCGCCATGTAGACGGGATTCTCGAGACCGCCGAGGAAGCCCGAAAACGCTTTGAGTGAATTCGAGATACCGAAGATGGTGTTCTGGTACTTCAACTGTTGGTCGGGATGCTTCTCGACATGGTTTTGGTACACGTCCATCATATTCTTCAGCATCGAAATGGTCGTCGGCCAGGAAAGATCGCGATTGAACTCGAGCTGGGCGACGGTCAGGAGGCGATCGGTCGTTCCCGGGTTCCCGATGACGAACACGGCCTCGCCTTCCTTCGCACCAGCCTTGCTGAACTTATAGAAGTTGGAGGTCTTCACCGGCTGATCGTTCTCATACACGCGATAGAACGACACGTCGAAGTCGTACCGCGGATAGGTGAAGTTATCCGGATCGCCGCCGTAGAACGCAACGTCGGTTTCCGGTGCGTATACCATGCGGACGTCCGTGTAACGCTTGTATCCATAGAGCGAATAGCGTCCGCCGTTGTAGAAGGTCACGACCTGGAATACCATCGAATCCTTCGAGGTCTCCTTGAACTTCGCAACATGCGCTGCCTGGATCTCGGTGATCTTGGCGGCGCGATTGGCGATCTTCTCCGCTTCGGTCTTGCCGGAGTTGAATGCGGCCTGAACATCTCCCGTCACATCCTGAATCACGAGGAGCTGGTCGATGTAGAGACCAGGGACCTTCCGCTCGTCCGGAAGCGTTGTGGCATAGAAGCCGTCCTTGCCGAGCTTCTCTCCCTCTTTATTGATGCGATCGAGCGAGCCGCGGACGCAATGGTGATTCGTCATGACCAGACCGTCCTCGGAAACGAATGCGGCGGTGCAGCCGGGGAGACGCAGCGAGGAAAGGCGGGCCTTCTCAAACCAATCCTTGGTCGGATTGAACGAGTAGGTCTGTGTGAAATACTCGGTGGGGGGAAAGTCGAACGTCCACATCTTGCCCGTGTCGAACTGGCCGGCCTGAACGCCATCCAGCTTCACGGCACTCGGGGCATCCATGCGCACGGCCTGCGGCTGGGAAGAACATCCAGCGAGCAACAGGACCGACAGAATCAACATGACGCCGCCGAACATTCTAAAAGAGCGGATCATAACACGCCTCGAAAATATTGTTGGATGATGGGTGAGCATATGGTGGGGTAACATAAAAGGTACAAAGAACATGGAGGCGAAGCAACCGATTTGTGCCTCCATGAATAAAACTCTAAGTTCCAGTATGATGCGGTCAGGCATATGCTGGAAGGCATTCCTTCTTCTGGCGGCACTCGACATTCCGCTTTTCAGTCAGGAGGCCTCCCCCTTGGGTTGGACCACGCCCGGCTGGATCTGGTATCAGACAATACCGGGGATGTCGTGGACGGCGCATGATGCAGGAACGAATTATGCGCTTGAGTGGGAGGTGATGCCGCTTCTGTATTCCTTCGGACTCACGAAGCGCGCAACGCCATGGAAGATGCTGTTCACGGAGCCCCCCGCGCGGTTCACCGGATCGGTTGAAGTGCTCATCGGAGCGCAGCTGTACACGAGTGAGTTTCGGGGATCACACTGGGGATTCTCCGGAGGAGTGCTCGGTCATGTACCGCTCATCGAGCGAGGAGAATATCTCGCGCTCAATGTCGGCGCGATGCGGCGATGGATCGCAGGAGCCCCGCACGATTTTGCCGTTGGCGGATTCTCGACGCTCTTCGGGTTCATCGAGTACAATATTCAGCACGCGCCGAAGTCGGGAATGTGGGTACATCAGGTGGGGGTGAGGTTCTTTTAATTGCGGATTGCGGATTGCGGATTGTGGATTGGCTCCAGGCTCATTCATTTGCCATCTACCATATCACATACTTATTTCCCATGTTTCGTTTGCTCCCCATACTCCTTCTTCTCTCATTCCTCGGTTCGGGTTGTTCCTTCGTCCTCGGACGATATACCTCTCGCGCTCTCGGTCAGATCGTCGAACCGATCAAGCCCGTGGAGCAGAAGGCGTCCGCGCTGGTCCGTGACAGCGTGAGACTTGCAGCGACATGGATCGGACATGCATCCGTTCTGATTCAGATCCACGACAAGGTCTTCATCGTCGATCCCGTCTTCTCGAACACGGTCGGGATGCTTGCCCAGCGCGCCATTGAAGCAGGGCTGGATCCGAGCGTGTTGACGCGACTCGACTTCACCCTCATCTCCCATCTCCATTTTGACCACTTCAATTATGGAAGCATCGACCGTCTGCCGAAGGAAGGACGACTGATCATTCCGCCGGGGGGAACGCCGTACACGCCGGAGTTCGGATTTCGCGAGACCATCGAGCTGCAAACGTGGGAGACGCAGGAATGGGACGGCGTTCGCATCACGGCGGTACCGGTGCAGCATTTCTCCGGCCGCTACGGGTTTGATATTGGCTGGATGGGGAGAGTGGGATATACGGGCTATGTGATCGAGCACAAGAGTGTGCGTGTATTTCTTGCGGGTGACACGGGATATCATGAAGAGCACTTCAAGGAGATCGGC
>JALONE010000039.1 GCA_025455125.1 Bacteroidota bacterium | reverse complement strand
ACAGGACCTTTCTGCATCACGGCGGGGGTGAAGACCCATTGCTTCGCAGCCTCGATGGCCGCCTCGTTGAAGATCTCAGCGTCGCTCTTCAACACGACGACCTTGCGGACCTTCCCTTCCTTGTCGACCCACACCTTCACGTAGACATTCCCTTCCAAGCCGGCGCGAAGGGCGATCTCCGGATACTTCGGATCGATCTTCTTGACGACCGTGGGTTCTTTCTCGTACGGGACGAAGTCCGGGGGAGGCCCCTCGTCTTCGATTCTCAGATCCTGCTCGATCGCACCGCCTCCGGTGCCATCACCGACATCGAGCGAGGGAGCAGCCTGCGCGCTCAGTTCCGTCTGCGATGCGATGGTTTGCTCGGGGCTCACCTCGGCATCAGGAACCGGGACGGGGATACCGACGCTGGGCCTCACGGCGGGACCGGAAACCGCGACGGCCGGCGCCGCCTGATTGCTCTGCAGCGACGGAGGAGGTCCCAAGTCCGTGTACTTCATGATCCGGACCGTGTGCATCGGTTCTTCCTCTTCCGAGAGCCACTGGATCACATGATAGGACCCGACGAACGACGCGATGGAGACGGAAGCAATCACGATCGCGTAGGCCATGTACTTCTGATAGACCTGTTTGAGTTCGACCGCACCGTAGCCGCTGCCGACGTAGGGAACAACGAGAGATTCTGCCATAGATCCTCCTTACCCTGCTTTCGACATCAGCTTTTTGTCGTCGTCCTTCATCGGAGCGAGACTGAAGCGGGTGATGTTGGCCAGATTCAGTTCGTCCATGATGTCGACCATGTTGTTGTAGGTCGCATCACGGTCCACCTTGACCAACGTGATGAGTTTGGGATTATTCCGGAGTTCTTCCATGAGGAACTTGCGAAGCTCAGGGAACGTGATCCTCTCGAGTTTCGGATTGCTCCCCTTGTTCCAGAAGATGGTGAAATCCGGCGCAACGCGCAGCGTCAACAGCGACGACTCGCCGACCTCGATCTTCACGTCGTCATCCGGCGGCAGGTTCAGCTCCATTGTCTGCGGTTTGCTGAACACCGTCGTGAGCATGAAGAAGGTCAGCAGGAGCATCACCACATCGACAAGTGGCGTCATGTCAATGCGGACATTGGCGCGGCGTCTCTTCTTGCGCTTGCCCTTCTGGGCTGCGCGCGGTTGACCACTTTCAACGGCGGCCATAGTTACGCTCCTTTATCGAGATCGGTGACCAGGTTGAACCGGGTGATGCGGGCCTTCTGAAGGACGTCCATGACATCCTCGAGCGGTCCGAACGGCGCACCCTTGTCGCCCTTGATCACGGTTCGCAGCTTGGGGTTATTGATACGCGCCTGGATCAGGATGTTCCCCAGCTGTTCTTTGTTCATTTGGACTGCCTTCTTGAACCGGTTCTCCTGACCGAACAGCCGGCCCATCAGGTGCTGGGAATCGACGCCGATATAGATCTCGCCACTCTTGTTGACGTAGATCATCATCACGTCCAATTCCGGCAGTTTGAAGTTTGAATGCGACGCCGGCAATTCCACCATAACCTCCTCGGGTGGTTTGAACACGGTCGTCATCATGAAGAACGTCAGCAGGAGCATGACCACGTCTACCAGCGGCGTCATGTCGATGCGCGTGCCAACACGTCCTTTCTTATGTTTCGACATGGTACGATTCCTTCCGCTGGTTTACTTCTTCGGTTTCTTGGAAACGAGCGACTGAACGATGGCGTAACTCGCCTCATCGATCATGTAGGTGAAGTTGTCGATCTTCGTCACGAAGAAGTTATACGCGATGATGCCGCCGATACCGGAAATGAGGCCACCGGCCGTATTGATGAGCGCTTCGGAGATACCGAGAGCCAGCTGGACTGCATCCGGTGCGCCGGCGCGGGACATTGCTTCGAACGATTTGATCATTCCAATGACCGTTCCGAGAAGGCCGACCATGGTGCCGATCGAGGCGATGGTCGACATGGAAACAAGGTTCTTCTCGAGCAATGGCACTTCGAGCATCGTCGCTTCTTCGATCGCGCGCTGGATGTTCTCCATCATCTCTTTCTGCCCCTTGACATCACCCTCGGCAACGAGAGTCTGATAGCGCTCAATGCCGGAGCGGATGACGTTGGCCATCGAACCGCGCTGTTTGTCGCACAGAGAGAGGGCGCCGTTGATATCGCCCGCGTTGACGGCTTGCTGAACGTTCTTCAGGAACACCGGAATGTTTCCCTTCCCCTGCGCTTTGCGGAGGGAGAACAGGCGTTCGATGACGAATGCGAGCAGCATGATCACAAGCGCGATCAGGGAAATCACGAGATAGCCACCGTCCTTGATGAACTTCGGAAGCATGAACTCGAAGATCACCCATCCGACAATGAAGGCGACGAAGAACACGATGGTGTTGAACACAGAGGTTTTCATGAAATGGACTCCTGTGGTGAGTGTGAATTGGTATTGGAATACCGTGTATGATTATTTCTTGAAACTGGCGATCGCCATGTTGCGATCTTCCTCGACATCGAAGACGCTCGTGAGCTTGGTGATCACGAAGACATTCTCGACGCCTTTAGCGACGTTGCACAATTTGATCTTCCCTTCCGCCTTCTGGAACATCGTGTGGATGTTCACCAGGGCACCGATCCCGGAACTGTTGATGTAGGTGACGCCGCCCAGATCGAGAACCAGCTTTCGGTTCCCCTGATCCAAGAGGTCCTTCGCTTTCGCCTTGAGTTCGTCGGTCTCTTCGCCGCCGATCAACGAACCGCGCGGTTCCAGGACCGCGATGTTCACGTTGTCAAGTGTGGTCAGCTTTGTGGCCATGCGCTCCTCGCCTGTTGCGTTAGGGGGACTGTGATGATTCAATACCAGAAGAACCGCGGCAACAAGAGTACCACGGCACGTGTTCATCAGAGCTCCCCAATTTCACGTGCAATCGGCATTTTCGCAGGATGTGCAACGTCACCCATGGGGAAAAATTCCCCACGGGATCCAGCATTCAGCGCAGGAGTCCCCCTAATCGCTGAAATGCATGAGGATAGACCCGTGGGGAAAATCGCCCCACAACTTACTTCGCAAGCAGGCGAAATCTGAACGGAATCGTCATCCAAACGGGAACCGGACCGTGCTTCATCACGCCGGGGGTGAATGTCCACCGGCGGACCGCTTCGAGGGCAGCGTCGTTCAGCATCTCCGCATTGCTCTTTTGAATCACGGCCTCCTTGATTCTTCCATCCGTGCCAACCAATGCGCGCACAATGACGACCCCTTCAATGCCTGCCCTCCGCGCGAGATCGGGATACTCTGGTGCAACGCTTTTAACAACTTGCGGCTTGTGTTCAACCACCTCGAACGGAACCGGCTCATCCGGTGCGGGCCACGTGAGTGGACCCGTCCCCGGTAAGATCTCCCCGTCCGTTGCGGCGTCCCATTCTCTATCGATGAGCGGACCAGCACTCGCTTCGAGGATCTCCAGATTCTCGAGTTCGCTCTCTGGAATCGGCACGGGAGTGCCCTCGTTCAGCGAGACCTGTCGAACGGCTCCATCGATCGGGACGATCGGACGTTGACTCCCGGTCGTCGGAGGCAAGGGAATGAGCCGCCACGGATTAGGCAAGGAATTGGGAAGACGGGTGCCGTCGCGGTGAGGCGCCGAGGCATCAGGGAGCAGACCCACCACGGATCCGACGAGGATCGTGGAAATCGCGAGCGCACTCATCATTGAACGGTGATAGAAGGACTGAACTTCGACGACGTGCTGCAGCAGTGCGGAAGTGACGAATTGCGGGATTGGCATCGGATCCTCCTCTCGTGTGCGAGGTGCGAAACGATCGACGAGAAATCGAACCGAACGTCTGGGATGATTGGTGCAAATCCGGTGCCACGCGTGCGAAGGAATTCGTGCGAGAATGCAGTGAGCAGGATGACCGTCGCCAGGCCATGCGGGGAGATTCTCCACACGCGAACGAGATGAATCAACGATCCTCTCGTAAGCGCATGTCCATGCAGGATTTGTGAAGCGGGGAAAAAATCCTCTTACAAACCGTAGCGTTTCCGTTTGTTGAGCAGGGTCTTGCGGTCGATACCGAGAACGCGGGCGGCCTCATCGTAGTCCTTCGCCATCTGGAGGACCTTCTTGATGTGAAGTCGTTCCGTTTCGTCGAGGGAAAGCGGCTGCGATTCGTGAGAAACGCGGAGTTCCGGCGGGAGGTGGGTCACCTCGATCGTTCCGCTCACGGCAAGGAGCACCGCTCGTTCGATCACGTTTTCGAGTTCGCGGATGTTCCCGCTCCAGCGGTACGAACGAAGGGCCTTGTCGGCATCCGGAGCGATCGTGATCGTTCTCCCCTTCGCTGCGCGCTCAACAAAGTATTGGATGAGAAGCGGAATATCCTCGAGGCGTTCGCGCAGAGCAGGCAACTTGATGCGTACGCCGTTCAGTCGATAGAACAGATCCTCCCGAAACGTCCCCTCCTTCAGCGACTCGTCGAGGTTCTTGTTGGTGGCGGCAATGACGCGGACATCGACCTTGCGCGTCGCGTTGTCACCGATGCGTTCGAATTCCTTGCTTTGGAGCACGCGCAAGAGCTTCGCCTGGATGGAGGGAGAGAGTTCGGCGACCTCGTCGAAAAAGATCGTTCCCCCGTCGGCCGCTTCGAACCGCCCGATGCGATCCTTGGTGGCTCCGGTGAACGAGCCCTTGACGTGGCCAAATAATTCACTCTCCAGAAGCTGTTCCGGAATGGCCGCGCAGTTCACCCGGATGAACGGCTCGTCTGCTCGCGGACTCCGCTGATGGATGAACTCGGCCACGAGTTCCTTTCCCGTCCCGCTTTCCCCCTCGATGAGCACGCTGATCGTGCTTTCCGCCACACGCGCGGCGAAGTCAAGCTGGTCAAGCATCGCACGGTTCCGGGTGACTACCTGCATCGGCGCGGGGATATTGGCGACCTGTCGGCGCAACGCCTGCACTTCCCGCGTGAGCCGGAGATGTTCGAGCACCTTCTGGGCGAAGAGTTTGAGTTCGTCGAAGTCGAAGGGCTTCTGCAGATAATCATAGGCGCCATGCTTCACGGCGGTGACGGCGCTGTCGATCGAACCGTGGGCGGTCATGATGATGACGATGGTCTCGGGTGAGAACCGTTTGATTTCCTGCATCACCTCCATGCCATCCATCGGAGACATCTTGAGGTCCACGAACGCGAGATCGAACGACTGATGCTGCAGCAGATCGAGCACATCCTGCGGCCGGCTGCACAGCGTCGCGTTGACGCCGATCGCCTCCAGGCAGATGCCGATGGTGTTCAGGATATTCCGTTCGTCGTCGACGACCAACGCTGTCGCGCGTTCTGATTCTGGCATCAGGCGTTACCCAAAGGGATCGTGAATGTGAAGGTGCTTCCTGTCCCCACTACGCTCGTCACACCGATGCGGCCACCATGCGCTTCCACTACTTCGCGTGCAATGGACAGTCCCAACCCGACGCTTCCCGGCGTCGTTTCCGTAGACGATTTGATCTGCACGAATTTTTCGAAGATGGTCTCCTGTGCCTCCAACGGAATACCGCGCCCCGTGTCTTCGACGGCAACCTGGATCTCGCGCGGCGTCGCGCTCGCCCGGATCGTCACGACGCCTCCTTCGTCCGTGTGCCGAAGCGCGTTCGAGAGCAAGTTGTTCAACACCCAGGAAAGCTGATGCGCGTCCCCCGTGAACCGAGGGATGGTCGGGGGAACCTCGACTTCGAGCCGAATGTGCTTCCCCTGAAACGGAAGATGCAGCGGACGGATCGTATCATCGATCAGCATCCGGAGGTCGATCGACTCCCGGGCCAGTTCGAGTTTCCCGGATTCGAGTCGGGAAAGATCGAGCAGATCCTTGATCAGTTTTCGCAATCGCTCGCAGTCATCTTTCGCCGCCGCCAGGACATCCCGCTGCCGTGCGTTGACCGCGCCAAGCACTTCCTTGGAAAGGATGTCGATCCCCATGCTCAGCGAGGTCAGCGGTGTCCGCAGTTCATGCGAGACCGTTGCGACGAATTCCGATTTCATCTTGTCGAGGTCTTTGAAGCGGGTTACGTCCTGGAGGAGCGTGACACGCCCCGTTATCCGGCGTCGGTCATCCAAGATCTGCATTTGACGCGGGCGGAAGTAAAGGGTCGCACCGTCCCGTTCGACCGGGATGAGGATCTCGCGCCTGTCCTGGCCACGCTTGGACGTTCCTCCCGATTGAAGGATCGCGGTCCACTTCTTGTCCTGGAGAACCTCGTTGAGCTTCCGCCCGTTCCAATTGTTCGTCCCCGCGTCCAGGAGGGCGGCGGCCGCCTGGTTCAACAGAATGAGGCGGTCCTTCTCATCCGTTACGATGATCGGGTCGGCAATATTGGCAACGATCGTTTCCGATTTGTTCTTCTCGGCGATCAACTGGCGGACATTCATCTGTTCGTACGCTCGAAGCCGCTCCGTCATCTTATTGAATTCAACGCTGAGCTCGCCGATCTCGTCGTTCGTCGTGACGTCGACCTTCTGATTCAGATGCCCCTGGGAGATCTTGCGGACGATCTCGGTCAGGTGTTCGGCGGGACGAATGATGGTCCGCGTGAACTGGATACCAGCCAACAGGCTCAGCGTGATCGATGCGATGGAGGCGAAGATGACGAGAATGATCGCATTCCGGGTCGTGTCGCGGACCACCTGATTCGTGCGCTGCATCGCGATCTGGTTCGCCTCAAGGAGGCGGAAGCAATTTGTTTTCAGGCGATCGGTAAGCGGGCCGATGACGAATTGCTGGTATCGCAGTGCGATATCGCGGGTCTGCCGATGGCCGAGGAGCTGAAAGAGCGAATCGGAGGCTTGCAGATACGTGCGGTAGTCGATGATGATGCTGTCGACGACGCTTTGCTGTTCGCGGTGTGTGTTCTGCTGGCGCGTGAGGTCGAGTGCCCGGAGAAAGTCATCGCGGGCGTCCTTCGCGTACGACTGGTGCAATTCCCAATCGCCCACGAGGGCATTCAATTGTGCGACCTCTTGTTTGTCGAGGGCTCGAACGAGGTTTTCGGCGGAAACGGCGGCGGAGTAGGTCTCCTCCAGGATCGGCTCGACGGTTTCCCGGAGGCGGGTGAATGTATACATGGCAAAGATACTGGTTGCCAGGCCTATGAGCACTAGGACCGAATAGCTCCAGCCGATCTTATAACGCAGGCTTTGCATGAGTCAAGTTATCCACTTTTGC
>JALONE010000387.1 GCA_025455125.1 Bacteroidota bacterium | reverse complement strand
CGTCGTGCCGCCCCGGGAGGAAACGACCTCGGTCTCGTTGGCGAGATTTCGACGGTCAACACCGCATTCCTGAATTCCCTCCTGACGATGGGACTCATGCCGGTCATTGCCCCGTTGGCGATGGGAGAGAATGGTGAGATGTTGAATACGAACGCGGATATCGCGGCGAGCGCTATCGCAAGCGCGTTGAAGGCCGAGAAGCTCGTCTACTTGAGCGATATCGAAGGGGTGATGGTGGATGGAACGCTTGTGTCAACGCTATCGCCGTCCAGAGCCGAACAGTTGATCCAATCAGCAGCGATCACCGATGGCATGATCCCGAAGGTTCGCTCTGCGTTTCACACGGTCGATGCCGGCGTTCACAAGGTGCACATCATCGACGGTCGCATCAAGCACTCATTGTTACTCGAGATCTTCACCGACGAAGGGATCGGAACGCAATTCGTGCCGGAAGACGAAGCGGCCAATTCAGCGTCATAAAAGCCTCCGTGGTGTCTTCTTTCCAAAAGGAGCTCTCATGGAAAAGCAGAACCGTCAACTCGCCATCAAGCAGATCATCGCCGAGCATACGATCACAACGCAGGAAGAACTCGGTCAGGCATTGAAACGCCAGGGATTCAAGATCACACAGGCGACCCTTTCGCGGGACATGAAGGAACTCGGCATTTCCTGGGTTTATACTCCATCCGGATCACGCTATATGCTCCATACGGAGGCGGAAGAACAACGCCTCCTGATCATTGTCAAGACGTTGCCGGGACGAGCTCAAGGGGTCGCCGAATTGATCGATGCGATGCGCCATCCGTCCGTTCTCGGGACCATCGCCGGCGATAATACGATCTTCATCGCTCCGAGATCCACGAAGAAGATACCGGAGACGATGAAGCTGATCAGGAATCTTGTGACAGGAAGTTGAATGATGAGTGTGTCCTTCGACCCCGCCTGCCGGGTAGATCTTCAATCGCGGGGCAGGCAAGCTCAGGACGAATGTGCGAGTGAGCAAGTGAACAATTCGGATTTCCCCATTGATGCGCATTCTTGATATAGCACATCCGCCGATGCGGGGCGAAGAAGCTGAAGAGGTCCTGAACGAACTCCTCCAGGAAGCGCGGAACTCGTCTCCAGGTTTCGTCGTGAAGGTTATCCATGGCCATGGAGGTCCTGCAATCCTGCGTCAGGTCGTCCAGAACTGGGCGTATCGAAACCGCACGCGGCTCGTGGCGATCATCCCGGGTGAACGGTACGCCATCACAGACCCCGACACGCGAGCGCTCCGCGCCGAATTCGGACAGGAACCCGACGACGACTTGGGGCGTGGCAATCCCGGATTCACCGTGCTCTGGTTCTCATAGCACATTCGACACTGATACATCAACATCAAATCTAGGATAAATCTGTGAAACGTGAACGCATTGCCGTGGCTTACTCTGGCGGTCTCGACACATCTGTCATCGCAAAATGGCTGCAGGAGACACATAACGCCGAGGTCATCACCGTCACCGGGAATCTCGGTCAGAAGAAGGAATTGACGGGGGTGAAGGCGAAGGCGGTGAAGAGCGGAGCCAAGAAGGTCTACATCCAGGATCTTCAGAAAGAATTCGTCACGGACTATCTCTGGCCCGTACTCAAGGCCGGCGCATTGTATGAACACACGTACCCGATGGCAACGGCGATCGGTCGTCCATTGCTGGCCAAGGCGCTGGTCGACGTTGCGCGGAAGGAGAAGTGTACCGCAGTTGCGCACGGATGTACGGGGAAAGGAAACGACCAAGTTCGTTTCGAAGTCTCCATCGCCGCGCTGGCACCCGACCTCAAGGTCTATGCGCCGTTGCGCGAGTGGGAATTCAAGTCCCGCGAAGAGGAGATCGCATATTGCGAGAAGCACGGCATCCCCGTGGCTGCAACGAAGAAGAATCCGTACTCCATCGACGAGAACATATGGGGGACCGCGATCGAATGCGGTGTTCTGGAAGATCCCATGGCCGAGCCTCCGACGGACGCGTACCAACACACGGTCTCTCCGGAGGATGCTCCGGACAAGCCGACATACGTCAACATCGACTTCGCACAGGGCATTCCCGTCGCGCTGAACGGAAAGAAGATGGACGGCGTTTCCCTGATCCATGCGTTGAATGAGATCGGAGGCGCGAACGGGATCGGACGGCTTGACCTCATCGAGAATCGGCTCGTCGGCATCAAGTCCCGGGAGGTGTACGAAGCCCCGGGAGCGACGATTCTCCTTTTTGCTCACCGCGAGCTCGAGCGTCTCACGCTGGACAAGGAGACGATGCACTACAAGGCCAAGATGGCGAACGACTACGCGAATCTGATCTACAATGGATTGTGGTTCACGCCGCTCCGGGAGGCGATCGACGCATTCGTGAACGTCACACAACAGACCGTCAACGGACACGTCCGCGTGAAGCTCTACAAGGGGAACGTCGAGATCGCGGGACGGAAATCCCCGAACTCTCTCTACGACACAAAGCTCGCAACGTACACGGAGGAAGATTCGTTCGATCACAAATCGAGCATCGGCTTCATCAAGATCTACGGTCTTCCGGTGAAGACCTTCGCGGAGGTGAATCGGAAAAGGCGATAGTTCAGGTCGAATGAGCGGGAAGAGAAGGGAGTACAGCAAAGAAGCGGAAGGGGTCGTCTCCCCCCGCTTCGTCGCCAATACGTGATGACGAGTTCATTGGATAAGAGTGAATCGAACAGTTTTGGCGTCGGTGTTGGGGGGGGGGAATGGGGAACAAAACTCGAGGAATTGGAATTGTGGGGAATTGGCAAGGAATGCGGGCGGGAATCGGCGATTCTTCGAGTCGAGTCCGCCCCCTAGGGGGCTTAAGGGGCTTAAGCCCCCCCACCACGATTTTCCCAACC
>JALONE010000038.1 GCA_025455125.1 Bacteroidota bacterium | reverse complement strand
GGTACTGCGCCCAGCGGTCCCCGTTGCTGTCCGCATCCCATCCCCCCATGACCACGTTACAGATCGAGCGTTCGTAGTCGCCTTCTCCGTATAGGAGCGCCGCGGCAACAAGCGCGGCGTTATTCACCGTGTGCACCCAGTGGTACGACCCGACGTGTTCCACCAAGCGATCGACCGCTCGCTCCCAATCGCGCTCTTCCGCGTGAAGGGCAATCACGAACCGGACGGCGTTCGCCAGCCTCGACTTTGGCGGCACGACGCGCAAGCCCGCTTCAATGATCGCACGCGGTTCCGTTTCGGTGAACGCCGCCGCAACCATCGCCGCAACGAACAGTTCACCGTAGATTCCATTTCTCACGTGGCTGAGACGCGCGTCCCGATGCGCCATCTCCGCCGCAGCCAGCGGATCGCCCGGTGAGACCCAACCGAACACATCACCGCGGATCTGGGCTCCGATCCATTCCCGATAGGGATTGTTCCGGCGAGCCGTCTCCGGAGGGGTGAGGCCGTTCAGGAGATTCAGATACGCAACTCGCTCCGCCGTGAATGTCGACAGCACGGGAAGCATGGAGAGCCATGCCGACGCGACATCCTCCGTCGTGAATTGCTTCCCCGCCGTCTCGAGCACGGAAAGGTTCACCATCGGATAGTTCATGTCGTCGTCTTCCGTCATGCAAACGATGTTCTCCTTCAGGCTTTCGCGGCCCTCATGACGATTCCATGGATACTTCTTCAGAAGGGGTTCTGGGATCCCGGCGCCGGTCACGTAATCGCGGAGCGGCCAGGTGCCGTTCGATTGCAGAAGTTCCTTGATCCCCGCTCGCGGCGTCTTCTCGACGGGTTTTCCCAGCAAACAGCCTGCGGCGCGGCCGAACCATCCCCCTGCGATCTTGTCGCGAAGCAGGTCAGGGGAAATGAAGGGCGCCGGTGTCGCAGGGTGCGTCCAGCATGATCGAATTCCTTCCAACAACGAGGGCTCCTCGGCCGTCTCGCCCGATTGCTGCGCGCGTAAATGAAGCTGCTCCAACAACTGCCCGGCGGTTGACCGAAGCTCATCCGCTCTCGGCTTCTTCGCCTGAACGGCATGCCATTGCCGCTGAATTTCGTCAGCGGGATTTCCTTCCTCGTCGAGCTGCTTCAGCTCATGTCCGATCAGTTCGACCGGATCGATCCATGATATTCGCACGGTTCGTTCTTCCATCTCGATCAACTCTTGGTCTCTTCCGGGTTGCGCGCACTGCGCTCAATGAATTCGTCGACGAGTGCGACAAAATCCACGCCTTCCATGTCCGGCAGACTGACGCCGCGCAACGTGCGGAGTCGGTTGTTCCATTCTTCGGGGACGACCGGCTGCTCCGACAATGCTCCGGCCAACGTACCGACCAGCGCGGGCAATGTGTCGGCCGCTTTTTCCATAGACAAAGCTCCCAACAACGCGGAATCAAAAGATCCCTTCGCGCTTCGGACGATCGCCAAGGTCAGCGCAAGAATCTCGGGGGCAACACACCCGTCGCTGTATTCAGCGTTGAGCACTGTGTGAAGCGCGGGGATCTGCGCAAGCATGGGGGCCCCATCTCGGTACAACCGCATCGCATCATCGACCGTTCTTCGGCTCCATGAATCCGCGGGCAAGGTCTCCAGCGCGGCCTGGTGAACTCCCTCCAACGGACTGCCGGCACATGCAACACTCATCGCCGCGGCAATAGCCTGCGCACACCAGATGCCGTCCTCGGAATTCGTGACCGATGAATCGATCGCGGCGGCACGTGCGGCCGATTTCGGATCTCCCGCATATGCGATCCCGATGGGAACAGCGCGCACCATTGCGCCATCGTCGAAGTAATGCGGATGGTCATGTCCGCTGGCGGGGGGCAAAAGACCCGTGCGCAAATTGCTGAGCGCACATTGCGTGCTCACCCACCCGCGAACCGATGCCTGTACCTCCGCAAGTGCACGCCACGCTTCAAGCGTTCGTGATTCGCTGATCGCACATGCGTGCGCCAGAAGGTGCTTCATCGTCCACGCGACCCACTCCGTATCGTCGGTCGGCGACAGCTCGAAGGTGTCGGACCGTTGATTGAGCGAGAAGGGCATGGGAACTCGCAGAACATTCGTCTCTTCCCGCTGTGCATCCATCTCTCTTCTAATACGCCGCGTCCATGGAGGAAGCACCCTGCTCCGATGATACATCGCCGTCCAACTCAACGCATCTCCCAGCGCGAGGCCAAGAAGAGCGTTCCGTGCGCGAACAGCACCGTGCGGATTCATTGCCACCTCTCTGACAATTCGGCGAGGGCGTCTGCTGTTGGCGTCAACTCCATTCCTGCCACCATCGCCAGGCAGATTCCCCGTGATCGCTCGACCCGTTTGCGCCATTCCGTCGGGATCACATTCACACCGTGAAGAGCACCGCAGATCGCTCCCGCGATGGCCGCGATCGTATCGGCGTCGCGTCCGATATTGACGCCGCCAAGGACCGCTTCGGAAAAGGAGCCTCGCGCGGCGGCAACGATGCCGAATGCGAGTGCGACCGCCTCGGGTGCGACGTCTGGCCAGAAGTACGCGGCCGGAACGATCGCCCGATGAAGAGGTTCGAGTCCGCTCCAGACGTCGCGGCTGCGGGTACCGATCTGGACCGCTTTCGTGATCGCTCGGTGGGTCCATGAATCTTCCGGGATCGCAGAGAGTGATGCGTCAATCGCACCGTCGACAGACTCGGCGACAAGGGCAACTGCGATAGCCGCGGCGACCGCCTGGCCTGCAATGATCCCTTCTCCCGCATGCGTGACGGAGCCATCCATTGCGGCGAGTTCTGAAGCGACCTCCGGACGTCCCGCCGCAACGATGGCAAACGGCGCGACACGCATCGCCAATCCATCGCTCCATGCATGCAAATGTTGCCCGCTTGCGGGGGGCATGAGCCCGTCACGCAGATTGCGGATCACCAGCATCTCGCTGAATCCCGCGCCTTTGTAGGCATTCACGCCTTTGACGATCTCGCGCTTCCATCCTTCAGCAATGAGCTCTGCGTTCAATGCGGGACCATGTGCGAGCAGTAATCGTGCGTTGAAGAGCGCATGCTCGGTGTCGTCGCTTCCCCCCTGCTTATCGTTCAGAAAGTCGGTCACGCGACCCCATTGGCGCTGGATCGTCTCCGGCGTCTTGCCTTCCGTCGGAGACCCGAGCGCATCTCCGACCGCCAGACCGATCAGACAGCCGCGGGCACGGTCTTTGTAAGGGATGCTCATCGTCCATCCTCTTGATAGCGGGACAACACCACATTGCTCTCTTCTTCGATCCGCGCGGTTGCCTCGTCCAGCGAAAGGCGTCCGGAAAAGAATTCCTGCAGGACGGGATTCGCCACGCGGCTCTTCCATTCAACATATCCTGGCGCGCCCGTCCATGTTCCCGTCTTGAGAAAGCGCGCCGACGCTGTGGTGACATCCCACCCGGTCGCGGGATCGTTGAACTCCGCTTGTTCCAGGCACGATGCGCGCGCGGGGAGCATCCAATCACTGAGGGCAAGCCGCGCCATGTTCTCCTTCGACAGCATGAATCGGATGAACGCCATCGCTTCGGCTGTTCGCTTCGACGCTTTGGGGATGCTGAGTGTCTGCGTGCTTGTTCCAATGTCCTGCGTCCGTGCCTTGAGCGGCGGGATCACGCCCCACCGAAAATCCCTCGGGGCGTTCTCGACCAGCTGCTGTCGTCCCCACGCTCCGATGCCGATGAGCATCGCGTAGCGCCGTTGAAAGAAGCCCGGGATCATCGCGGGTCCAGATTGTCCCACACTCGACGGGGCGATCGAACGATCCGCATACAGCATGGTATGAATTGTCGAGAGAAGTTCCCGCTCCTCGATTCCTGCACGCACGACGTACTGTCCATCTACCTTCCTGAAAAACGATCCGCCGAAACCGATGGAGAGGTTCATCACGATGTTCGCCGAATTCCGCAGACCGATGGCCGCACCCCAGCGATCGACCGTTCCGTCTTCCGTCGTGTCCACGGTCAACCGCCGCGCGACCGAACGGAATTCCTCCCACGTCCATGGTCGCTCGAAGGTCGGCGGCGTGATCCCCGCGGCGCTCAGTGCATCAACATCGTACAATCCGATGAATGACTCCATCAGAAACGGAATCCCGCAGATGGCCCCGTCCGGTCTGCGCACCGATGCCCACGCGACATCCAGAATGTCGTCGCGCATCTCCGGTTCGATCATGGGCGCGAGGTCGGTCAGGAATCCGCGCATTGCAAAGTCCACGATGACCGACGATTCGTAATGGAACACGTCGGGAACGTCTCCGGTCTCGAATCCCGTAATTAGATAATCATGGACGGAATTCCAGGTCCCCTGAACATACTCGACCGGCAGTTCGGGATGCGCCGCATTCCACTCCGCGACGATCGCCCGGTTCGTCGCCAGCGCCTGCTCCTGCCACGCGAGACTGACGAAGCGCAGTCGTGTCGTGGAGGAATCGGTCTGCTCTCCTTGCGGAAGGAGAAGAAAGACGATCGTCCCAAGGACGACGACGCCGGCGCCGACAAGGATGAATCGTTTCACGCGGACTTCCTAATTCTTCACCGCTCCGGCGATCAAGCCGGAGGAAAACCATTTCTGGAGAAAGCCAAACAGTACGACGGAAGGAACCGTCGCCAACACACTCGCTGCCGCCAGGGGTCCGGTTCGCGCTTGTCCCTCCATTCCCGTGAACCGCGCAAGTTCCACCTGCAGGGTCATCAAATTGGGATCCTTCATCAGCACGAGCGCAAAGAAGAACTCGTTCCATGCCGACACGAATGCAAACAACACTGATGCGCCGATCGCCGGGAGAAGAAGAGGCGCAACGATCCGGAAGATGATCTGTGAACGGGATGCACCGTCGATCGCAGCGGCCTCTTCGATGTCGAGCGGAACGGTGCGGACGTATCCGTGCAACATCCAGAGCACGAACGGCAGCGCCCAGACGACGTACACCAGCGTCAGTCCGATGAGTGAATCCGTCAGCGCCATCGACCGGAGGAGGATGTAGAGCGGGATCATCACGAGAATGACCGGGAAGATCTGCGAACCGAGGATCCAGCCGAGAACCACATTATTCCATCGCGTGGAATAGCGCGCAAGTGCGTACGCTCCCGGCAGGGCGATCAGGACCGCGATGAGCGTGGAACAGATCCCGACGATGAAGCTGTTCCCCATGCTGGTGAAGATCTTCTGTTCGAGGAAGATCGTCCGGTAGTGGTCGAGCGAGGGGGACTCGGGGAGGAGCGCGACCGTTCCGGAATAGATCTCCGCGGTCGGCCGGAAGGACGTCGCGATCATCCACACTAGCGGGAACACCAGAAAGATCATGAACAGGATCAATCCCGCATGCGTAAGCAGGTCGGCGATGAATGTGCGCGTCTTCATTGCTTCTGCTCCCGCAACTGGACGCGGAGATAGCTGAACAGCACGAGGCTGATCACGAGTACCATGACGTTCCCGATGGCCGCAGCGTATCCAACGTATCCGTAGCGGAACGCTTCTTCGTACGCGGCAAGCATTGGAAGTCGGGTTAATCCGCCGGGTCCCCCCTGCGTGAGCACCCAGACGATGCCGAACGTGTTGAAATTCCACATGAAGGACAACGACACAACAGCAGCAAGCACCGGTGTCAGCATCGGCAGCGTGATATGCACGAACTCCTTCCACCGGCCCGCGCCGTCGATGCGCACGGCCTCGTACAGGTCCTTCGGGATCGACTGCAGTCCGGCGAGAACGAAAACGGCCGCCTTCGGAATTTCCCCCCACACGCCGGCAACGATAACGGCGGGAATGACGTACTCGAAACTCGAGAGCCAGTTGATCTGCTGGTGGATGATCCCGGCTTGGATGAGCACGCCATTCAAGATGCCGGCATCAGGATCGTAGACTTGCCGCCAAACGATCCCACGGATGATCGGAGGCATCGCCCACGGGACGAGCATGAGCGTCGCATAGATGGAGGTGAACCGGACCTTTCGATTGAGCAGAAGCGCAAGGCCGAGACCGAGCGCCACTTGTGCGAACGTCACAACGAGCGTCCACACAAATCCAACCTGGAAGGACTTCCAGAAGAAGACATCGCTCAGCATCCGGACGTAGTTCGCGAGCCCGTTGAACTGGATCGGATCACCGAGTCGATAGTCGGTGAATCCCAGATAGATGCCGCGAATCAGCGGGATGAGAGAGAAGAGGAGGACCGGGATGAGAGCGGGGAGCAGGAGTTTCAGCTGACCCGTCGAGGTCCGTGTACGTCCCCAGTCACTCACGATGCGACTCCGGAACACGATGAATCGGTGCGGTCACGGCCTGCAGGAACCGACCTGCGAATTCCTTGTAGGTGGCATCGTCGGTCCCGGGACGGTTGCGTGCAACGACAACCACGAGATCATTGACTGGATCAATACGGAAGATCGCGCCGGAGGCCGCCTCATGCCCGAACGTGGACGCACTCAGTCCGTTCCCACCAAGAGCCGATGTTCCGACTCCCCATGAACGCGCTCGCTCGCCATCGGCAAGCGTGAGCGGAATCGGAAGCATCGCGGTGAAGGCGGAATCGGTGATGATCGTCTGCGTCCCGGAGCGGCCATGCTGCAGCAGCATGTGTCCGAAGCGCGCAAGATCGAGGGCGGAACAGTACAATCCTCCGTACGTGTTGTCGGCGAATGCGCTCTGCAGCTCCAGCGGTTGAAAGATCATCCGTTGAAACAGCTGCGGCACGGTTTCACCCGAGATGCGTTCGAGGATCTTGCTCGTCAACGCATACCCTCCCCGATGGTAGCGGAACCGCTTTCCTGTCTGCAGGAACGGCAAGGCATGGGCAACCCGGTTTTCCATCGAAGGTTCCCAGTCGGAGGCCCATTCGCCCGCCCAGGAAAGTCCGGCCGTGTGATTCAGCAACATGCGTATCGTCAGCGGACAAGGACGCGCGGATGCAAGTTCAGGGAGATAGCGATCGATCGGCGCATCGAGCTCGACGAGTCCCCGGTCCGCGAACTGCATCACCAGCACTCCCGTGAGCAGTTTCGTGATGGAAGCCATCCACATCGGCGCTGCGGGCTCGATGGGTTGTCCGTCTGCGCTTGTTCCGAACGACTCGTGAAAGACAACTGTTCCGCGGTGCGCGATGCTGACGACCATCGGCTCCTTCGAGCGCGACGTCCACTCGCGGGAAACTGCACGGATCGATTGTGCATCTGCGTGCGTGAATGGCGACGTGATCGCCGCCTTCTCACGGAGGATCGTTCCGGACGATGCGGTCGCCGGAAACGGGATGATCTTGTGAAATGTCGCAGATGAACCTGCCTTGAATTTCGTCCACCAGAGACGATCCATCATTCGCGGCGTCACGGAACCGTTCGTCCGCGGATCGAGTTCTGCCAGTCCTGCCAGAAAGATCGCGGCGTCGGGATCGAATTTGGGGGAACGCAGCAAACTGCCGAAC
>JALONE010000037.1 GCA_025455125.1 Bacteroidota bacterium | reverse complement strand
CGAGTTCGAGATCGAAATCGATCGGCAGGTCTTCCGACAGCATCACTGTGATGCGACGATCATCCCCGTGGTCGTTGGAGTTTTCATCCTTCCAGATCTTGGAATCCTTTTTCGTCTTGATCCGCAAGGTCCCTTTGGATCCAGAGACCTCGTAGCTCACGGCGATCCTGAGCTTGTCGTCCGTGTCCTGATCGTAATCGACGACTGCGACGCGATCCTTGGGTCCTCGCTCAATGTAGAGCGTCCCGAAAGCCACGTCAATGATGATGCTCAGTTCTTTCTCGGTTGTGCGTGAGAATTCGCGGCGGGTGTTTTCCGGTGTGAATGCGGAAAGCGAAGTGACACTGAAAGCGATGATCGCAATGGAAGCGGTGAGTCGTTTCATGGCCGTAGCCCCAAGTGATTGACTATCTTAGGTTTACGGGTGCGTTTGGTGCAAAGTTGCGGGCACTGTGGTGATCCGGTTGGTCGAAAAACGGGAAAAAAGGGGGTGAAACCGCATCGGACTGTCAATAGTGCCGCATTTTGTCCTTGAGGCGCTTGTACAGCATTTCCCGCGCGCGAAAGATGTGTGCTTTCACGGTCCCAAGAGGAAGATGGAGGGCCTTGGCGATCTCCGAGTATTCCTTCTCCTCCACGTGGCGCATGATGATCACTTGACGGTACTTTGGCGGAAGCGCGTTCATTGCTTCATCCAGCATGCGATGTCGTTGGGAAGAAATCAGTTCCTGATCCGGTTCCGGATCGGTGTCCGGCAATTCGAAGGAGAAGTCGCTGTCCTTGGACTCGATGGGCTTGTCGATCGAGAAGGTCTGAAGACGTTTCCGACGGATGTGGTCGATCGCATTGTTGGTTGCGATCTTATAGAGCCAGGTGGAGAAGGCGTACTCTTCGTTGAAAGAAGCGAGCGATGTGAATGCCTTGATGAAGGCCTCCTGTGTGAGGTCTTCCACTTCTTCCGGTGCTCGGACGATGCGATAGATGAGCGCGGAGATGACATCGTGGTACTTCTGTCGAAGCCGCTGATAGGCTTTCTGGTCACCGCGCAACGCGCGGCGAATCAGTGCCGAGTCTTCATCCCGCGACGGGGAGCGTTTAATTCCTTCGGTCGATGCCATCGTGGTTTCCAACATACTCAAAAAAGGGGCCATCGGCAAGAAAGCGTCGCTTGTCACACATTTCTTGCATTCCCTTTACAAATCGCGTAGATTAAACGATATGCTGATCACATTTGAAGGCCTGGACTATTCGGGAAAATCGACGCAAGTGCGGTTGCTGGCCGACTGGCTGGAGTCGCGCGGACGCCGCGCATTGGTGCTTCGTGAACCCGGAGGCACGGAGATCGGCGAGCGCATTCGATCGATCCTCCTGGACCGGACGAACATGCATCTGACGCAGGCGGGAGAGCTCTTTCTCTTTTCCGCCAGCCGTGCACAACTGGTGGAGGATGTCATCCGGCCGGCGCTCGCGGACGGCGTGACCGTGATCCTGGACCGTTACTTCGATTCCACAACCGCTTATCAGGGATATGGGCGCGGAATTCCACTCGAGGTTATTCATGCGGTCAATCGATTCGCTACAAGGGGATTGACGCCGGACCGCACGTTCTTTCTGGACATACCGCTTGAAGAGATCGAGCGGCGGATCCGCGAATCGGGGGCTGCTCGCGATCGGATGGAAGCGAGCGGAGACGACTTCTATCGACGGGTGCGAAACGGCTTTCTCGCCTTGGCGGCAACTGAGAGCCGATTCGTTGTTGTGGACGGTACCAGAGTTGTCGCGGCGATACATGAAGAGATCATCCGTACGATTGAAGGGGTTTGATGAAAATGACGAAACAACAGGAGAAGAGGACGAAGATCGTGAAGGAAACTCAACGCTCAAGGAATGCCGCTGGATGGACGCGGCCAGTGGTCGTGCTTTTGCTCGGAGCGCTCGTTGTCGTTTGCGCGACCGGGTTCTTCGTCCAGGATGAGGCGAATCTGCTCTTCCGCATTCACCGGGGGATCACAACGTTCGGAAAGGTCTACGAAGAGATCGCCGTCAACTATGTCGACGACATCGATCCGGACGGATTTCTCCGCGCAGGCATCGACGGGATGCTCCGCACGCTGGATCCCTACACCACCTATGTGGGTGAGGAAGAGAGCGATGAACTGGAATTGGTCACATCCGGCCGGTATGGAGGGATCGGAGTCACGATCGGCATCAGGGATGGTGCGGTCACGATCGTGAATTTGATGGATGGATATTCCGCGGCGAAGCGGGGGATCGAGATGGGCGATCGCGTACTCGAGGTCGACGCGAAACCGGTCTCCGGCATGTCGCTGGAATCGATCCGGCTGTTGGTGCGCGGGACTCCAGGATCCGAGATCCGTCTGAAGATCGAGCGGGATGGTGAATCCGCGCCGCTCGAGTTTGTGTTGATCCGGGAGGATATCCCGGTGCGCAACGTGACATACATCGGATACGTTGCGGACGGGATCGGCCTGATTCGATTGGAGCGATTTTCTCGGACCGCCGGTGAAGATGTGCGCACGGCGATCAGAGATCTCCAGAAGACGGGGACGTTGAACGGGCTCGTGCTCGATGTCCGCGACAATCCCGGAGGACTCCTGGATATCGCCGTCGACATCGTCTCGAAGTTCGTGCCGGAAAGCACTCTGGTTGTCTCCACGCGCGGACGTCGGAGCGATTCGGAGCGGAAGTACTTCTCCACGGAAACGCCGATGATGCCGGATCTCCCTCTCGTCGTTCTGACAAACCGAACCAGCGCGAGTGCGAGTGAGATCGTTGCGGGGGCCGTGCAGGATATGGATCGTGGAGTCATCGTGGGCACGCGGACGTTCGGCAAGGGGCTGGTGCAGACCATCTCGCGTCTCTCGGAGACCGCGTCGCTGAAGATGACCACGGCGCGTTATTACACGCCCAGCGGGCGCTGCATTCAGGAACTCGATTACTGGCATCGAGACGGGAACGGGAAGGAAACCGTGAAGCCCGACAGCATGCGCAAAGCCTTTTTCACGTTGCGGAAGCGACCCGTGCTTGATGCCGGAGGAATTGTGCCGGATAGCACCGTCATCGATACAGTCCGCGTTCCCTACCTTGATGCCCTGACCCGAAAAGCCATGTTCTTCAAGTATGCGAAGTCGTATGTTCAGAAGAATGGCGCGGTGACAGAACGCTTTGCGGTTACCGACGCGATGATCGAGGATTTCGAATCGTTCATCCGGGGGCGTGGATTCGACTATCAAGAAGATGCGGAGCGGGAACTGTGCGACCTGCGCAAGGCCGCCACTGCCGCACGGTATGGCAAGCCGTTCATCGATCAACTCGACAAGATGGAAGTGGAGTTGAAGGAAGAGAAGGAACGGCAGATCCACCGCTTCCACGAAGAGGTGCGTGTCGCTTTGATGGCGGAGATTCTTGGGATGGTGAAGGGGGAACGGGGACGGATAGAGGCAACGTTCCCGTCGGACAAGCAGTTACAAACAGCGGTCGGCATCTTGAAGAACAAGAAGCGGTATGAGGCGATCTTGGGAGGAAGATGAGGGCATGGCTCTCAGGCTGCCCGGGGGAGACCCCCGGGGATATACCCGCAGAAAACAAAAATCCCCGGACCAAACCGGGGATTTCCTTTTTCATCATATTCGAACGCTTTGATCTATGGTCCGAAAAGCTGCATCTGCGGGAGTGATTCCTTCACGCGCGCGATGATGTATTCCAGATCTTCCTTCTTGTTGACGAAGTCCAGGTTGTCGCTCTCGATAACGAGCAACGGACCAAGCTTGTAATTGTCGATCCAACTCGTGTACAGCTTGTTCAATTGTTCCAGGTAAACCCGCGGTATTCCCTGTTCGAATGACCTGCCGCGACGGCTGATCTGCTGGAGAAGTGTGTCGACGTTCGCCTTCAAGTAGATGAGGAGGTCGGGAGGCTTCAAGTACTCCATCATCACATGAAAGAGCGACACGTAGTTCGTGTAGTCCCGCTCCGTCATCTTGCCGATGTCGTACAGATTCCGCGCGAAGATCTCCGCGTCCTCATAGATCGAACGGTCCTGGATGACCGATTCGCTCGACTCGACGATCTCCTTGTGTCCCTTGAAGCGGTTTGCGAGGAAGTAGATCTGCAGGTGGAAGGACCAGCGCTCCATGTCCGCGTAGAAGTCGGCGAGGTACGGATTGTCGTCGACCGATTCATAGTACGGCTTCCAATTGAATCGGTCGCCGAGCAGACGGGCGAGTGAGGATTTTCCCGCGCCAATGTTGCCGGCGACGGCGATGAACAGGGGGTGGGAGGGCATGCGGGGGATTCCCGGCTGTGCCTACTTGCAGGCCGCGACCGCGTTCGCGATGGACTCGTGGATATCGAAGACGTGGTGCAGTTTGGTGACCTCGATGAGGGCTTGAACTTTCTTCGATGCGCGCGCGAGTTTGAGGTCTCCCCCCGCTTTGCGCATCGTGTTCAAGCTCCCGATGAGCATGCCGAGGCCCGAGCTGTTGACGAACTGGACATCGTGGAGATCGATCACAACCTTCTTCGTCCCGGCGTCGAGCAGCTTGTGGATCTGCTCGTTCAGGGCGGTCGCATCCGGTCCGCCCATGACGTTCCCGCTCAGTTCAATGACGGTGATGCCCTTCTGCTGTTTCGAGGCGAACTTCATCGCAGGTCTCCCTGGAGTCAGGACTTCTTCGGTTTCTTCGAGAGCTTCAGCTTCTCGGTGTCGAGAACAACGGCGCTGGCGATGTAGATGGACGAATACGTACCGGCGATCTGACCGATGGCCAGCGTGAATGCAAATCCGCGGATCACCTCTCCGCCGAACAGGAGCAATACGAGAAGCACGACGAAGATCGTGCCGTTCGTGATGATCGTTCGGCCCAGCATCTCGTTCACGCTCTTGTTCATCGCTTCCTGGAGAGGAAGTGCGCGATGGATCTTCAGCGTTTCCCGAATACGGTCGAACACGACGACCGTGTCATTCACCGACACGCCGATGATCGTCAGAAAAGCGGCAACCACTTCCTGCGTGATCTCCACGGAGAATCCGAGGTCCAGCGAGTTGAGGATGGACAAGATGCCAAGGGTCACGAGGACGTCGTGCGCCAGCGACAGGAGTGCGCCGATGCCGTATATGAACTGAAAACGGATCCCGATGTAAGCCATGATCGCCACGAGCGACCAGACGATGGCATAGGTCGCGCTCGTTCGCAATTCCTTACCGATCTTCGGGCCGATCCTCTGTTCTTGGAGCACCTCGAAGGGGTTGGCCGCGAATCCCACCTTCAACGCCTCCTTGATCTGCGTGGAGGTCTGCGCCGCGTTGATATCCTCCGACACGCGGATAAGGATGTCCTGTTCAATGCCGAAGGTCTTGATCTCACTCCGTCCGAGGCCGACCTCTCCCAGCGCGGTTCGAATCTGAGCGATGTCGACCTTCTGTTGGAAGCGGACGATCATCTCCGATCCGCCGCGAAAGTCGATGCCGAAGTCGATCCCGCGGATGAGCAGTGAAGTGAGTCCGGCGGCAATAACGAGTGTGGAAACAAGATACCACACATTGCGGGCGCCGAGGAAGTTGATGGAGGTTGCTTTAAAGAGTCGCATCGTGTTGTCGCTTCAGTCTATCCAAAATTGGGAGTAATTCCTTTATCCGTCGCGGCGTTGAACACAACACGCGTAATGACGACGGCGCTGAACATCGTTGCGGCGATACCGATCATCAGCGTCAGCGCGAATCCCTGGATCGGGCCCGTGCCGAACTGGAACAGAATGATGCCTGTCAGGAACGTGGTGACGTTCGAGTCGAAGATGGCGGTGAATGCTTTGTCGTAGCCAGCGTCGATCGCGGCACGGAGCGTCTTGCCCCCCGCGAGTTCCTCTCGAATGCGTTCATTGATGAGCACGTTTGCGTCGACGGCCATGCCGATGGTCAGCACCATGCCGGCGATGCCAGGGAGCGTCAACGTGGCCTGGAAACCAGCCAGCACGCCCAGGATGAAGAGCATGTTGAATGCGAGGGCAATGTCGGCAACGAAGCCGGCCGTGTTATAGTACAGCAGCATGAAGAAGATCGTTACCAAGAGCGCCCACATCGCCGCGTTCATACCGGAACGGACCGAGTCTTCGCCGAGCGACGGCCCGACCGAACGCTGCTCAATGATAGCAACCGGTGCCGGAAGCGCGCCCGCCTTTAGCACGATCTCAAGCAGCCGCGCTTCGTTCGGCGATTCCATTCCCGTGATGCGGGAGCGGCCGCCGGTGATCTTGTTTTGCACGACCGGAGCGGAGAAGATCGCGTTGTCCAGCATGATGGCGATCCGCTTGTTGATGTTGGCGCCGGTGATGCGCGCCCAGTCGCGTGAGCCCTCCGTATTCATCTCCATGTTGACGATGGGACGGTTGTCTTCGGGATCAACACTCGCCTGCGCGTCGGTCACGACACCGCCGGTGAGTTCAGCCGTTTGTCGTACAGGATAGAGCAGGAAGTACTTGTTGCCATCCTCACCCATCTGCTGGGCCTTTGCAGACCATGCGAACTGAAAGTCGGGTGGGAGCAGGCGCTGAACCTCGGGACGCTCGAGGAGCCGAACCACGCGTTCTTTGTCCTTTTCGAGGACATAGCCCTCACCCGAGCCGCGCTGATCGGGCCGGACGTAGGCAAAGAACGGGTGTTCGCGAACGAACTTTGCTTCAGCCGTTGTATCTGTCGTTGCTGGCGCGCTCTCGCCCATCAACTCGGACAACGCGCTGGTCGGCTTCTGCTGCGTCGCTGCAGCGGCGGGCTTTTTGCCCCCAGTCGTATCGACGTCGGTGACGCCCGTCAGGAACTTGTCGACCGATTCCATGACTCGATACGCGATCTGCGGGTCTTTCAGCAGTTTGAATTCGAGTTTTGCCGTTCCTTGGAGCAGCTGCCGCACTTCTGACTCATCCTTCACGCCGGGGAGTTCAACGATGATCCGCCGGCCTCCCTGCTTCTGGATGTTTGGTTCGGAAACGCGATATTGGTCGACGCGATTCCGGACGATCTCGATGGCACGATCGATGGCTTTCTCCGCCTCGTCCTCCAGATAAGCCGTGATGCGGGCGTCGTCATCCCGGATGCTGAGGTAGTACCGGCTCAACCGGATACCTCGGTCCTGGAACTGCCTGACGAACAGCGGAATGACCGCCAGTTCCGTGGTGGCAACCTGCGTTCGCACATCGCGGACGATGGTCTTGAAGTTCTCGTCCTTGTTCTTTGCGAGGTCGTCGAGGAGCTGGATCAGGTCAACTTCGAGCACGACGCGCATTCCTCCCTGGAGGTCGAGGCCGAGCTTCAACCGCTTCAACTTGGCTTCGGTCATGGCGTCGAGGTTCTGGTCGACGAACGTGATGCTATCTTGACCGCTGAGTGCCCCGAGCTGTTGCCGGAACGAATAGTCTTTATAGGTCGGCCACAGGAAGTAGAGGGCAAGGACCACCGCGGCGATGATCAGGAAGACCCGGGTGAGCTGATTCTTCACAGCATGAATCTCCGAAAGGCG
>JALONE010000036.1 GCA_025455125.1 Bacteroidota bacterium | reverse complement strand
CCGTCGTCATCCTGGAACTCTCCGGATCGTACTATGGACAGACCGTGTTCCAACTCCCGCAATTGAATTCGGGGGAGTCGCCTCCTCGGTACGCGTCGTATATCGAGATCGACAACGACTTCCGGGAATACACGAGCAAAGGGATCGCGGGTCTTCAGGTAACGGCTGCACATGAATTCCATCATGCGATCCAAGTCGGCGCCTACGGGTTCTGGAGCGGCGATGTGTACGCGCATGAATTGACCTCGACATGGATGGAAGACCATGTCTACCCGCTCATCAATGATTACCTGCAGTATCTGCCTGACTTTTACGGATCGACCGGCGTCCTCGGCATGAGCGGGGGACGGAGCTTTGTCACGTCCTCGCTTTCCGGGTATGAGCGCTGCGTCTGGGGTCAGTTCTTGTCGAAGCGGTACGGCGCGACGACCATGACCGCGGTCTGGGAGAGGATGAAGACCGTTCCGTTCCTGCAGGCCTCGGACGAAGCGCTCCGCGAACGCGGGACCAATTTCGAAACGGCGTTTGCGAACTTCAGTTACTGGAACTACTTCACAGCGCACCGAGCGGACGCATTCCGTTCGTATCAAGACGGGCTCTATTATCCGCGCTACCGACGGATCCAGACTGTTCCGTTCAACGGTTCCCTCGCGCAAGCGGTCGCGAATGTCGAGCCGCTTTCTGCCGTTATGATCGATTTTGTCCTCAGCAACGATACGCTGACGACGATCGTGATCAATACCGAAGTTGATCGAGCGCTCGAGAAAGACTTCTCGCTCGGCCGGGTGGAAGCGATCCTGTCGGCAATCGCCCCTTCGGTTCCGTATCAGACACTTGCGAATGGCTTGCGGGTTGGATTGGTCGCGGACGATCTGACAGATTGGCGAACGTTCTATCTGGAATCCTCGACATCGTCCGATGTGCCCCGAATGCAGGCGCATCCGTTCCCGAATCCACTCCGCCTCGCAACGGACGATGGACTCGCGCTGCCCGTGGAGGCCGATGTGTTGGATGTGGCGGAAGTTCTCTTCATGACCTCGTCGGGAAATCGTGCGCACGCGGGGAAGTACTCCGTCATCTCGACCCAGGGGGAGACGTATGCATTCATTCCATCGGGCGAATTGAAAACCCGCGTGGCCTCGGGAGTGTACACCGTTGTGGCCACGGTAGGAGGACGGGTCTCACAATGGACGGTCGCGATCATTCCATGAACGGCATCCGACTGCAGGTGACGGATCTTCGCCGCGATTTCAATCGGCGGCCGGTGTTTCAAGGGATCTCGTTCGCGTTGGACGCGCCCGGCTCGTTGGCCGTGACGGGACTCAATGGTGCGGGGAAGTCGACGCTGATCAAGGTTCTCGCCGGCGCCATCGGTCCGACCACCGGGACGGTCGCGTATCAGCGTGCAGGGGTGCCGATCGAGATAGATGCGTTGCGGCATGAACTGGGATTCGTCTCTCCGTATCTGAACCTGTATGATGAATTCAGCGCCGAAGAGAACCTCCGTTTGCTGTCCCGCATCCGATCCGGGAATGAACCCGCATCCGTGACCATCGAGCGACGCATGAAGCAGGTGAACCTTTGGAACCGTCGTCACGACGACGTCGGAACATTCTCTTCCGGGATGAAGCAGAGGCTCAAGTACGCGTTCGCGTTGCTCCATGAGCCGACGGTGTTGATGCTGGATGAGCCGACGTCGAACCTGGACGCCGAGGGAATCGCCGTTGTGGAGGCGATCGTTGCAGAGCAGAAAGAACGGGGGATCCTGATCGTCGCAACGAACGATGAATCCGAAGCCGCATGGTGTACGGCGCGGGTTCACCTGAGCGGCAGTGGCGGGAACAAACGGTAGGCGAATGATGAGCACGATTGCGCGAACATGGGCATTGGTGGTGAAAGATGCGCGGTCCGAACTCCGGACACGGTATGCGATGAACGCGCTCGTGATGTTCGTCATCACCTCTGTGGCGACCATCCTGTTCGCCATGCGCGAAGACCAGGCGAGTCCAGAATTGCTGGCGGGGATGTATTGGGTTGTCGTCTTTTTCAGTTCGATGTCCGGCCTGTCCCGCATCTTCGTGAGCGAGGAAGAAAAGGGGACCGCGCTTGCCTTGCAGCTCATCGCGTCGCCCAAGGTCGTCTATGTCGGCAAACTGCTGTTCAATTGCGGGTTGACGCTGCTGCTGACGCTGGCGGTCACGGTCCTGTATCTCATCGTCTTTCCCGGGTTTGTTGTCGCTTCGTTTGACATCTTCGCGGTGACCTGGCTTCTGGGAAGCCTGGGGCTTGCTTCCGCCGCCACCATCATTGCCGCCATCATCGCTCGGGCGAATACGCGTGGAACTCTCTATCCCGTCCTGTCGTTTCCAGTATTGATCCCGCTCCTGATGACTGTCATGCGCTCCACGATCCGCGCCCTGGCCGGCGAATCGTTCGAGAATGCCTTTGGTGAATTTCAAGTTCTCTTCTCCTATCTTCTGGTCATGACCGGCGGATCCTACTTGCTGTTTGAACATGTTTGGAAAGACTGATATGCGCATCGTCAAGGTCCTCTCGATCATTCTCATCACGTTCGTGCTCATCGCGGGCATCGCCATCCCGCTCGCGCCGGCGCCACAAGGACTCTTCGAGTTTCCGATCATCCCCGGTCTGGAGGACAAGGCGCGGAACATCTTCTACCATGTCCCCATCGCGTGGACGACGGTGCTGGCGTTCCTTGTCTCGATGTGGTACGGCTATCGGTACCTGCGGACGCGGTCGATCGACGATGATCTAAAGTCTGTCTCTTCGGCGGGGCTCGGATTCATGCTCTGCATTTTGGCGACCGTGACCGGATCGCTCTGGGCGAAGTTCAACTGGGGATCGTTCTGGAACTGGGATCCGCGCGAAACTTCCATTTTTGTCCTGCTCCTCATCTATGGGGCATACTTCGCGCTCCGCTCAGCACTCGCATCGGATGAAGCGCGTGCACGTCTTTCCGCGGTTTACGCCATCATTGCAGGTCTCACCGTGCCGTTCTTCATCTTCGTCCTGCCGCGCATGGTGGCGGGACTCCATCCGGGAGCGAAAGGGGACGTGGATGGAAGCGGCCCGGTCCTCGAATTCAAGATGGCGCCGAACATGCGCGTCGTATTCTTCTCGTCGCTGATCGGATTCACACTCTTCTACATCTGGCTCCTGACGCTTCGAATACGAGCGGCGCGCCTCGAGCACCACGTTGCTGATCAACATTCATGAGGTCGTTATGCTGGAGTATATGTCACACCATCAGATGTATATCGTGCTCGGGATCGTCCTGCTGATCTGGGCCGGCATCGTCGTGTATCTGGTCCGGCTGGACGGAAAGATCACACGTCTGGAAAAACAATTGAAGAAGGACTGACGGAATGAAACCGAAAGTGATCGTTGGCGTGCTCGTGGTGGCGGTCGGTATCGTGCTGGGGGCGGTGAATTTTCTGGATGCGAACGTGGAGTACGGGAACTTCCAGACCGCGCGGGAGATGGGGAAGAAATTGCAGGTGAACGGCGAATGGATGCGGGAGATGCAGACGTCGTTCGACGCCGACAAGGTGGTGTTCACGTTCTACATGAAGGACGAGAACGACGAGGTCGTCCGCGTCGTGTACCATGGCGCACGCCCGAACAATTTCGAGATGGCAAGCAGCATCGTCGCGAAAGGGAAGTTCGATGGGAATGAGTTTCACGCCTCCGATATTCTAACGAAGTGTCCTTCGAAGTACGAAGGGACAGGCGAGGACGTGAAGAAATCCATGTAGCGTAATACGTGCGGAGGGAACTGTGGCGGGTGGACTGATCGTCAAATTCGGATTTGCGGCCGCACTCGGTGCGGCCTTTTTGTATGCATGGGCCCATGCGCGCGCGGACCGGCGTGCGGTTCTGTATGGCCGGCTTAGCTTCTTTGCCTCCGTAGCGGCGCAAGCCACCGCGAGCGCGTTGTTGCTCTTCTTCATCCTGACCCACCAGTTTCAGTACACCTACATCTGGAGCTACAGCTCGACGAACCTTCCGATCCCGCTTCTCATCTCCACGTTCTACGCGGGGCAGGAGGGAAGCTTCATGCTCTGGACCCTGTTCACGGCGCTCATCGGCCTCTTTCTGGCGCGATACGCGTCCCGCAAGGACTATGAGGCGGAAGTGATGGCGGTCTATTCGCTCATCCTCGCCTTCCTGTTCCTGATGCTGGTCGTGAAGGATCCGTTCGAGTACATCTGGGTCACCTTCGCATCGGATGTCATCCAGTCCGGCCCAGTGCCACAAGGACTGGCCAATATCCTCGTTCTCGATGCGGCGAAAGGGCTCTGGGCGCAGATCCCCGCAGAGGGACGGGGATTGAATCCGCTCCTGCAGAACTACTGGATGGTCATCCATCCTCAGATTCTGTTCATGGGATTTTCCGCAATGGCGATCCCATACACGCTCGCCGTCGCGGGGTTGCTGAAGAAAGATTATCATTCCTGGATCCGCGTTGCGACCCCGTGGTCGGTGTTCGCGGCCCTTGTACTGGGCGTGGGGATCATCCTCGGCGGCTATTGGGCGTATGAGACGCTTGGTTGGGGTGGATTCTGGGGCTGGGACCCGGTCGAGAATTCCTCGTTGATCCCGTGGCTCATCTGCGTCGCATCCATCCATACGTCATTGACGCAGCGGCGCAACGGCGCATTCGTGCGGACGAACTTCGCACTCAGCCTTCTCTCATTCGTCATGGTTCTCTACAGCACGTTTCTCACGCGGAGCGGGATCCTGGGCGACACCTCAGTCCATTCGTTCGTCGATCCGGGGATGTGGGTCTACTGGCTGCTCCTGCTGTTCATCGCCGTATTCGTGGCGCTTGGATTCGGGTTGCTCCTCTGGCGGATGCGCGAGATGCCGAAGGTACCAGTACAGCATTCCGTGCTGTCGCGTGAATTTGCGCTCTTCCTTGGAGCCGGCGCGCTCGTCTTCTCCGCCGTCTTCATCACCGTTGGCACGTCGTCCCCCATCATCACGACCCTCCTCAACGGCAAGGCATCGGCAGTCGATATCATGTATTACGTGCACACCAACTTGCCGCTTGGTATCGCGATCACGTTCCTTTCGGGCGTCGGGCAGCTGCTCTGGTGGCGCCGTACGAAGACCGCGTCGCTCCTGAAGCGCATGCTCGTTCCCGCGGTCGTCGCGTTCGGCGTGACGGCGTTCATGTTGCTTCTGGGGACCGAAGAACTTCTGATCTTGCTCTTCGTGTTCACCGCCGCCTTCTCGCTTGCCGCGAATGTCCAGGTCGGGTGGGACATGTACCGGGGGAATCCAAAACTGGCGGGGGGTGCGTTGGCACACATTGGCATCGCCGTGATGTGCATCGGATTCGTCACATCGGAACGGTATGACGAAACGCGCACGGTCGCGTTGGAAAAAGGAAAACCGGCGGAGACGCTCGGCTATCAGCTGACCTACACCGGCCATCGGCAAGTGGATGCGGAGCGGTACGCCTTCGATGTGCGCGTGGAGCGGGACGGCCGCGTGCTCCAGGTGGCCCCCGTGATGCACTACAGCGAATTCACGCAGAGCATTCTCCGGCATCCGGACCTTGTCAACTTCCTGCATCGGGATTTCTACGTCGCGCCGCTTTCCGTCGAAGAAGCGACGAGCGGTGGGAGCCGCGCGTTCGAGCTTCTCAAAGGAACGCCGACGCCGCTGGATGGATTGAGCGTCACCTTCCTGGGATTCGACTTCACCGATGCCGACCGCGACGCGATGATGGAGAACAAGCCGTTCGAGATCAGGGCCCTGCTGGAGGTGGTGGAGGGAGCGAAGCGTGAACGGGTCGTGATGCGCATGAACGGGGGAGCGGGGGCGCCGGAGTACATCCCCGGACGATTCGAATCGTCCAGCGGCGACTACGCGTTCACTATCGTCCAGATGAAGCCGAATCAGGAGGATGATTCCATGTCGGCGCTCGTGGTAAGCGTGACCGCTCCGACGGACGCCTCGCGCGCGGGGAAGGATGAAACGCTGGTCATCGAGGCAAGCATCAAGCCGTACATCAACCTGGTATGGGTCGGGACGGTGACGCTGGCGATCGGATTTCTGCTTACGATGTATCGCCGTCTGACGGAACGTGAGACGAGCGAGAGCGAGGAAGAAGAGACGGAGGCGTGATCTCCAATCACCCGCGCGTGAGCACGAGGTCGAACGGGCTCTTGATGCCGAGCGGGACCGGAGAGTAGAACGGTTCGCCGTACTTCACGCCAATGGTCTGACCGAAATACAGGGCGCGTGAACGGATGTCGTCCAGAAACGAGGGATGACTCAGGACCGTTTCGGGCTCGGTGCTTGACGGGTTGTGAAACTGCGACGCGTGCGCTCGGATGGCCTGCATCCGTTGTTCGAAGAAGTCCGAAACATCGACCACGAAGGTCGGCTGGAACTCGAACTTCTGCATGTAATGGAAGTAGTTGTCCGGGCGATGCGGAGATTGCGCCTTGCCGCGAAGCGTCGTTCGGATCTTCCGGAGTCCGGCGTAGAACCATGCCTCCTTGCAGAGATGGTGTGCATGGACGTGGTCGGGATGGCGCTCGTGAAAGTGGGGGATGAGCAGTATACGGGGTCGCAACTCCCGAATGAGGGAGATGACCTTCAGCAGGTTCTTCCGGTTCAATTCGATGTTCCCATCGGGGATCTCCAGGTTGCGACGGATGGAGACTCCCATGATCTTTGCGGCGTTCGTCGCTTCAACCCCCCTGATCTTCTCGTTTCCCCGTGTTCCCAACTCTCCCCGTGTGAGCTCGGCAAGGGCGACCGCATGCCCCTCGTTCGCCAACTTCGCAACCGTTCCTCCGCATGAAAGCTCAATGTCGTCCGGGTGGGCTCCTATGACCAACACATCCGCGTGCATTACAATCTCCATTAAAGGTCTCCGAAATATAGTGAAATTGGCTAAGAATGCCATAGATGGCTCTGCTTTCAGTTCAAATGCACGATTTGAACGATTGGAACTATTTGGACTATTAGATTCGTTACATGGGTAACCAGAAAGAAGACCGAATCCCGATGACAACAAAATCAGCAGCCATTTTCACTCTCGCAATTATTCTAGCATCCAACGCCTTCGCGCAGGATTCGCAAGGAGCGATTCGTGGTCTAGTGAGAGACGAACTTGGACAGGAGTTATTTGGGGCGAATGTTCTGGTCCAAGGAACCACGATTGGCGCCGTAAGCGACGTTGAAGGGGAGTTCACGATCGAACGTGTTCCTCCGGGTACGTATGAAGTTCGGTTCTCCCTTCTCGGCCACATGACCAAGGTCGTTGGTGGCGTGGCGGTGGCCGGCGGCCGGACAAGCCGAATCGAGGTCGTGCTCGAGGAGGAGGCGATCGAACTCACGGCGGTGCAGATCGTTGGTGAGCGGAGCAGACAGGGGATGGACGACGTTCGCACCAGTCTCAAATTCCTTCAACCGCAGACGGTCAGAGCGGTCGCCGGATTGGGCGAGGACATCATCCGCGGCCTGCAATCGTTGCCGGGAGTCGTGGCTCCGAATGATTTCACGGCGCAATTCGCAGTCCGTGGAAGCGGACCCGATCAGAATCTCATCGTCATGGACGATATCGAGATCTTCAAT
>JALONE010000386.1 GCA_025455125.1 Bacteroidota bacterium | reverse complement strand
TACGATATCGGCAAGCGGATCGAACAGAACTTCACAAAACTCCAACGTGGTCTCTTCTACCAATTCTTCTTCGGATGGGATTTCTAAACGCACATAGATGCCGGACAGCGACACTGTTCGCTGTTGTCGCGATCGTGCTATGGATCAGCGGCTGTCGAGGAGGATATCTCGAACGTCCCTGGCAGATCGACAACGGAGACTGGCCGGTTGTCGCCCGTACGTTCGAGCGACAATACAGGGTCGCTTCCGACTCACTCGCGCTCCCGGCGACTCCACTGTGGACCTTCGAGGCCGGAGCCGGTGTGAGCGCGCAACCGCTCGTTGTCGATTCCGTTGTCATCGTCGCAACCTTGAAAGGGGTCGTGTACCTGCTCTCGTGCGCGACAGGTGAAGAGCAGAGATCGATCAACCTCGGGAAGCCGATCGCCTCCTCTCCGGCCGTCTCCGATTCGATGATGTTCGTCGGTCTCGCCTCGGGCAACGAACAACTGGTTGCTGTCGATCTGCTGCGAGGCTCGGTCGCATGGCGCATCGCCTCCGGTCCGATGGAGGCATCTCCCTCGCTGGTCAATGATGTGCTTATCGTTCCGACGCTGGGCGGCCGCGTGCTGGGAATTGATGCGGCTACGGGGGCTGAGCGCTGGGTGTTCGCGCCGAAGTCGTCTCGCGGGCGAACGCCGTTCAGGGGGACTCCTGCGGTCAAGGATTCGACCGCATTTGTCCCATGCGACGACGGGACCCTCTTTGCGATTTCCGTCATGGATGGAACGCAGCGATGGGCCTCCTCGGTTGAGGGAAGTCTCTTCAGTTCACCGCTCATCGCCGGCGACCGCGTGATGGTGGGCTCGACGACGGGGACGGTTGCCTGCTTCGAAGCGCAGTCAGGGAAGCAACTCTGGACCGCCGTTATGGAGGGGGCGGTGTATACGAATCTTTCGACCGATGGCAGTCGACTCTACGTCAGCACGGCATCCCGTGAGCTTCGTGCGATCGACATTCACACAGGGTCGGAACGATGGCGCGCGCACGGAAACGGGCCGCTTGCTTGTGCCGTCGCGTTCAATGATGCTGTCATTGTTGGCTCGCTCGACCGAACGCTCGTCTCTCGGTCGGCCCGCGATGGAGAAGTGCGCTGGCAGATGGAGGGCGAGGGTCGCTTCCGTGTTGCGCCGGTCGTGAGCCAGGGTTTGTTCATCGTCGTGACGGATGACCGTCGAGTGACCGCATACGGGATACCGCGATGAGGTTCTTTCCTCAGATATTGTCGCTCATCGTGCCGCTAAGTACCGTTGCCCTTCACGCTGAGGACGGCGGCCGGATCCTCGCGCGGACGGGCTCGGTCACGATTTCCACGAAGCCTGCGGGAGCCGAGGTCTATCTGGATGATGTGTTCCTCGGGCGTGCACCGCTCGAGGGTGTTGCAGTTGAAACCGGCTCCCACGTCATTTCCTGCTTCTTTCCATCACGGCGCGACTGGAATGCGAGTGCCGTTCTGGAGACGCTCCAGGTGCTCCAAGATTCATCAGTGCGCCGGGAGTACATCCTCCCGCAAGTGTTTATGGTTCGCTCGATCCCCTCGGGAGTGAGCGTGCGCTCGGGGGATTCGGTCGTTGGAACAACGCCCGTTGAATTGATGAATTCAGGGATGACCCTGCCTTCTGGAAGGAGTATCCCCACCGATCATGTCGGAGAATCGCCTGCGATCTTGGTCGGTCTTTAGCACGCTGGGGATGGGTGCGGTTTCCGGAGTGCTTGCCGCCCATTGGAAGGTCCAGGCGAATCAGGCCGCGGAGGCGTTCCGTTTCTCGCAGGCGCAGAGGGATCGGGATGCGATGCATCGGTATGATGCACGTTCAGGCATAGCGTTCGCGATCACGCAAGTAAGCCTGGGTGTCCTGACGTATTTGCTCCTCACGGCCGACTGAGTGATCCTTTTCATCTCCTTGCATTTCACGCGTTCCTAAAATATATTGATGAGCAGACCCCCATTCACCAGCCCCGGCGGCACGACATGCCCCATGAAGATACCGGTTTCCTGCGCAATGTTCCCATCTTCGCCGATCTCGAAGAGCGCGAGCTCGACAAGATCCTGAAACTGGGAACGCGCCAGAAGTATAAGAAAGGCAATCTCGTCGTTCTCGAACAGGAAAGCGGCGCGGCGCTGTTCGTCATCATCTCCGGAAAGGTCAAAGTCGTTCGGATGGATGAAGATGGACGCGAAGTGATCCTCTCGATGTTCGGTCCTGGCGAGTTCTTCGGCGAGATGTCGCTGCTTGACGGGATGGCCCGATCGGCGAGCGTCGTGGCAACGACGAAGTCCGAGCTGTTCATGATCCATCGTCGAGAGTTTCTGGATCTCCTGCACGAGTTTCCGACGGTCGCGATCTCGTTGCTGGCGGAACTGGCGATGCGCCTGCGCAAAGCCGACATGCAGATCAAGAGCTTGTCCTTGAAGGATGCGGCCGGCCGCGTGGCGAACGTCTTGCTGATGCTCTCTGACGACTTGGGGATTTTTCGAAAGGGGAAGGTCGAGATCGAGGACCTTCCGCTGCAGCAGGATATGGCGAACATGGCGGGAACATCCCGCGAGACGGTCTCCCGGATGCTTCACCAGTTTGAACGCGATGGGCATGTCTCGATGAAGGGAAACCGCCTCATCATCAACGACTACGAGGCGTTCCGTAAGTTATTTCTCTAAAGCAACCCGGTGTTCGGTGCGGCTGAAGAGTGCGGTTGAGCGCGGGAATTATGGCAGAGATGGCGGAGATGTCGGGACGCGCCGACCTCCATTTACATACCCTCCACTCGGACGGAGTGTACACGCCGTATGAAGTCGTACGGCGGGCACGCACAGCCGGCCTCAGTGTCATTTCCATCACGGATCACGATAACGTCGCTGCGATCGACGAAGCGGTCGTATGCGGTCGTGAATTGGGCGTCGAGGTCGTTCCCGGCGTCGAACTCAGCGTCGCCTTGGGGGACAAAGATGTCCATCTCCTTGCATATTTCTTCGACCCCACCGATCGAAACCTCCTTGACTACTTGACCTTCTTTCGCCTTGAGCGTCTTCGGCGGGCCGAGCGCATCGTTGAGAAGCTCAATAAGATCAACATTCCGCTGCGTATGGAGTCGGTCCTCGACCAGGCGGGCATCGGGGCCATCGGACGGCCGCATATCGCATCCGCGCTTGTCGAAGAAGGACTCACCGAAACATATCACGAAGCGTTCCTCAAGTACATCGGCACCGGCGCCCCGGCGTACGAAAAGAAATTCCAACTGACGCCGAGCGATGCCGTGCGGCTCGTGGCCCGCGCGGGAGGACTCACGTTCCTCGCGCATCCAGGCAAGGCGACGACCGAAACAGAACTGCTGACGCTCATCAATGCCGGCATCGATGGCATCGAAACTGTTCATCCTTCCCACAGTGAAACCCAACAAGCGCATTACCGTCGGGTTGTGAACCAGTATTTTCTGCTCGAGTGCGGCGGCTCCGATTTCCATGGCGGAAAGAAGAGCGACGAGAGCACTCTCGGCGCGTACACGGTTCCCCTCTCCGTCGTCGAACACATGCGCAAGCGACTCTTCAGGTGAATCCCATGACCGGCAAGCGATCAACACAGCGGCGGAAGGCGGAGCCCGTCAAAGACGCAAGGTTGGCCATTGTGGTCAGCAGATTCAATCCCGTGATCACCCGCAAACTCCTGGATGGTGCGATCGAATGTCTCCGCTTCCACGAGGTGCCGCTCAAGGAAAGCCGCGTCTATGTGTGTCCGGGCGCCTTCGAACTTCCGCAGGTCGCCAATGTGCTGGCGATGCGCGGTGGTCTCGATGCGATCATTTGCCTGGGTGCGGTCATCCGCGGTGAAACGCC
>JALONE010000035.1 GCA_025455125.1 Bacteroidota bacterium | reverse complement strand
CGTGATCGCAAGAACAGATCCGAACGAGCAGGAAAGTGTCCTGTTGCGGCCCGACCTCGAGCATTATGCCGAGACCCGCATCGCCGAACTGAAATCACGGCCGGTTAAAGCCGGCAGCTGAAACCGTGCGCCCCGTTACGAATTGATTTGTTGCAGTGAAGCGATCGGAGGATGCCATGTTCTATACGGTCGGTCTGAAACTCGATGGTCGCGCCCGCCATGTGTCCGCCGAGGGCGAGGACGCGCTGGAGGCCGCTCAGAAGGTGAAGTCGCAGCATCCCACGGCGAAGATCACAACCATGAACCCGACCGCGAGCAATCCCTCACCGATCCCCTCCTTCTTGTAGCGGAAGAACGCGTAGAAAGCTGCAATGGCGTGAATGATGAAGATGGATGCGGAAACCATGGGCGGGAAGAGAATTTGTGAATTATGATTGCTGATTGAAGACTGAGTAATGAGCCGATAAGCCAATGAGTCGGTGAGACATTGAGCCGCGAGCAAAGAATCGATGATTCTGCTCATAGGCTCTAGGACTTCAGGCTCACAGGCTCATGTGCTCATGGGCTCAGTGCTCAATACGCGTCTTCTCCGAACAACACCGCTCGCAGCGTCTTGAAGATGATCTTCAGGTCGAACACGAGCGACCAGTTCTCGACGTAATACACATCGTACTTCGTCCGCTCGCTGATCGGTGCATTGCCGCGAAGGCCGTTGACCTGTGCCCATCCCGTCATGCCGGTTTTGACGCGATGCCGCTCAAGATACTTCGGGATCTCGGCCTTGAACTGATCGACAAAGTGCTGCCGTTCAGGGCGGGGACCGACGAGGCTCATGTCGCCGCGGAGCACGTTGATCAACTGCGGCAGCTCGTCGAGGCTGAAGCGGCGCAGGAACCGTCCCACACGTGTCGCTCGCGGATCATTCTTCTGTGCCCACACCGGTCCGCTGTTCGCCTCCGCATCCAGTCGCATGGACCGGAACTTCAGCACGTTGAAGAGATCTCCGTCGAGGCCGACGCGCTCTTGTTTGTAGAAGACCGGACCGCGCGATTCCAGCTTCACGAGCAAGGCGATCAGCAGCAGGATCGGACTGACAAGGATGAGGATGATGGCGGAGACGAGCAGATCGAACGAACGCTTGACGATCTGATTCCACGCGCTCAGCGCGACCGTCTTGATCCCAAGGAAGGGGATGCCCGCGATGTGACGGATCCGCACTTGGCTTGTCAGGAGCTCTACCAGATCCGGCACCATCATCATTTCCGCCTGGAGTCCTTCGCATGCGCGCACGAGGTCATTCAATGCCGGGTGTTCCGATTCCGGCAGGGCGATGAGCACGATGTCGATATGTGCTGCGCGGATGAAGTCGGCGACGTCGTTGGGATTCCCCAGATGTTCCGCGCCGGTGTCCGTCATGCCTGGTGACGGTGTCTCGGCAAAATAGCCGACGAGTCGGTAGCCGAGTCTCTTGTCCGTCTGCACGCGACGGGCGATGTCTGCGGCGAGAGAATGAGCGCCGACGACGATCACGCGCTTGAGGTCGTTGCCGCGTCCATACCACCACTGCTCGAACTTCAGCATGCCGTACCGTCCGGCCGTCAGCAACAGGGTGGCACACACAGCGAGGAGACCAAAGACGAGACGCGAGAAGGAGAACTCGCGGTAGAAGAAGACGCCGGCGAGCACGACGAGCATTCCGACGGCGACGACACGCACCACGGCGAAGAACTCGTCGGAGAAATCGACGCATCGACGCGGACGGTACAGCCCGCGGTTCATGAAGATCCACAGCCAGAGCGGAATGATGACCGCGGAGCCAATGACGTACGCGGACAAGGGGGGGATGCCCTGGGTGACCGGGAACACCTTCGTCAGAGCGGAATCGAATCGAAGCCAATAAGAAAGCAGAAACGCCCCCTCGATCATGAGGGCGTCGAGGAGCACCGTCAGAAGCGGGATCAGAACATCGGTGCGTCGGCGCATCAGCCGAACATCTCCTGCTCGACTTCCTGGAAAATGATGTGGCCGATGGTGATGTGGCCTTCCTGGATCCGCTGCGTATCGGTTGAGGGGACGATGATGGCGAGGTCGACGAGGTCCTTCGATTTACCGCCATCCTTTCCGAGGAATCCGATGCAGACCATCTTCTTCTCGCGCGCCGTCACGAACGCGCGGTTCACGCTTTCCGAGTTCCCGCTCGTCGAAATGCCGATGAGAACGTCTCCCTCGTTTCCCAGCGCTTCCACGGAGCGCGCGAACACGTTGTCGTAGCCGATGTCGTTCGCTCCCGCCGTCAGGTTGGAGGAATCGGTGGACAAGGCGATTGCGGGGAGACCGGGGCGCTTGATCGTGGGGCTCAGTCGGATCACGAACTCCGTCGCCAGATGCTGGGCGTCGGCCGCACTGCCGCCGTTCCCGCACAGCAGGACCTTCTTCTTGTTGTTGTAGGCGTTGATGATGATATCGATCGCCTTGGAGATCTGGGAGGGAAGCGTCTCGGCGATCTTCTTTTTCGTCGCCGCGCTTTCTGCGAGTGAATCCTGAATGAACTTCTCGCGATAGAGCATTGTCATAGGGAGATGAGCCATTACAACATTCCTTTCGTCCTCTCGGATCGAGCCGCGCCATGAACGGCTTCGGCGAATCCCTTGATGAGTGATATCCCTTGTTCTTCTACGATCGTTCCCGTCACCACGAAAGACGCTCCGGCCTTCACCTTCTGAGCGGCTTCCTCCGGCGTCCGAATCCCGCCGCCGACGATGATCGGGAGGCCGCAGTATTTTGCGACCGCGCCGACCATCTCATTCGGGACCGATTCTTTTGCGCCGCTGCCCGCTTCAAGATAGAGCACTTTCAGCCCCATCATCTCCGCTGCGATGGCGTGCGCGGCGGCAATGTCGGGCTTCGCGCGAGGGATGGGCTTCGTGTTGCTCATGAACTCGGCCGACGTGACGGTCCCCCCTTCGACCAACATGTACCCGGTGGATATCGGCTCCAAATTCATGCGCTTGATGATGGGTGAGGCGACGACGTGGTTCCCGATCAGATGGTCGGGATTTCGTCCGCTAATGAGGACGATGTAGAGGATGGCATCGGCGACTGCAGAGATCTGGAACAGGCTCCCCGGGAAGATGATGACCGGCTGCGTCGTATTCTGCTTCATGAGCGTCAGCACGCGGTCGAATTCTCCGGTCAGCATCAAACTGCCGCCGATCAGAAAGGCGTCGGCTCCCGCCTCAGTCGCCCCCTGCATGAACTTGGGCAACGCATGGACATCCATCTTGTCCGGATCGATGAGGACGAGATACCCCGCCCCTTTGTCCTTCTTGATCTGTAGCAGCCGCTCAAGTGTGTTCATCCTGCCGTCTCTGTGCTCTCTGTGTTCTTCGTGTCTCCGTGGTGCCTTTCCTCTCGCCTCCTACGCGAGCAAGGAAGCGACGATCGTCGGCACCTGCGCCAGCGCGTTGTCGAGTCCAGCGACATCCTTGCCACCTGCTGTTGCCATATGCGGACGGCCTCCTCCTCCTCCTCCGAGCAGCTTGGCCACGGCGCCGACCACCTTGCCGGCGTCAAGCCGTTTCTTTGCCACGAGGTCATCCGAAACGACACAGACGATCTGAACTTTGTCGTCGAGGACGGTCGCAAGGATGCCGGCGCCGCCTGTGATTCGGGAACGCAATGTGTCGCCCAGCGACTTCAATTCGTCCATCGATCCCGCCTCGACGCGGGAAACGACCAGTTTGATGTCCTTGACGGCGATGGCGGAGGCAACGAGCGCATCCATCGAACCGCTCAGCGACTGTACGCGCGACTTCGTGAGTTCCTTCTCCAGGCCCTTTCGCACTTCGGCGAGTTGCTGTGCGATCTGTTCCGTCCCCCGCGATCGCTCGGCTTGCTGGCGGAAGGATTCTTTCAATTCATGGGCTGGCCGTGCAGGAATAGGAGTATCGGCAGAGAGCTGTGTGATCGCGTTCGCGAGATCCTTCAGCACCACGGCGGTGGCATGGACTGTCTCGCTCGCACCGAGTTCGGCCCGAAGTGCCTCGAGTGACTTCAGACCTTGCCGCGCGGTTTCGAGCCGTTCCGCGATTGTCCGGTTTTGCGCCTTGAGCAATTCAAGTGCATAGTCGCCGGTCACACCTTCGATGCGGCGCACGCCGCTGGCAACACTTCCCTCGGTTCGGATCTTCAGATAGCCGATGTCCCCCGTGGAGCGTACATGCGTGCCGCCGCAGAATTCCTTGCTGAACTCGCCGAATTGCACGACGTTCACCCCGATCTGCTGCAGTTCTGCATCCGTGATCTTGGCGAAATGGGCGAAGTCGAACCGGAAGTAGTCTGGGGCAACAAGCGAGCCTGCCTGATGGACGTGGGTCCCGAGGACGCGGCGCAAGGAGTTGTGGAGAAGGTGCGTGACCGAGTGGTTGCGCATGATGGACCGGCGTCGCATCGAATCAACGCGGGCGGTGGCTTCCGTTGCAGGGCCGACGTCGCCGTCGAGGATGTGCACCATCACGTTCCCGCTCCGCTGTGTGTCGAGCACGCGCCGCGTTTGTCCGTTCAGCTCCACCTCTCCAGAATCGCCAACCTGTCCTCCCGACTCGCCGTAGAAGGGGGTCTCCTCAAGCACGAGCAAGTTGGCTTGCGCGTAGAGCACTTTTGAGGTGGTTTCGAGTTTTTCATATCCGACGAAGCGTGCAGATTCCGCGATGCTTCCGAGCTCGAGCATCCGGGCTGCCTCGCGCGAACGGACCAGCAGAGCCTCGGCGGCCGGGATTTCCGCTCCCGCTTCGCCAGCGGCCGTGCGCGATTCCCGCGATCGTTCCTTCTGGCTCTCCATCAATTTCGCGAATGTCCCGACATCGACCTTCAATCCCCGCTCGGCCGCCATCAGCTCCGTGAGGTCGAGCGGGAATCCGAACGTGTCGTACAGCTTGAAGGCATCCTCGCCCGGGAACATCTTCGAATGTCCCATCTGCCGAACGACGGACTCGAACTTCTCCAACCCGCGATCCAGTGTCGCGTTGAACCCTTCCTCTTCCCCCTTGATCACGCGCATGATGTGGTCCTGCTGCGTCTTGATCTCGGGAAAAATGTAGCTCATCGTCTCGACCAGCGTGGGAACGAGCTGATAGATGAACGGTTCATGCATGCCGAGATTGCGTCCGAAGCGTGCGGCACGCCGGAGGATGCGTCGGAGGACGTAGCCGCGCCCCTCGTTCGAGGGAAGTGCTCCGTCCCCGATGGCAAATGTCAACGTGCGGACATGGTCGGCGATGACCCGCATTGCCGTGTCGAGGTCTTCTTGCTCGCGCGTGATCGATGTGTCGAGCCGTCCGTCATACGGTTTCTTCGTTAGCTCGCCGATGCGTGTGATGATCGGCGTGAAGACGTCTGTGTCATAGTTCGAATGCTTCCCCTGGAGCACCGCGCAGATGCGTTCGAATCCCATTCCGGTGTCGACGTGCTTTGCAGGAAGGGGATGAAGCGTTCCGTTGTCGTCCCGGTTGTATTGGATGAAGACGAGGTTCCAGATCTCCATCACTTCCGGTTTCCCGGCATTGACCAGATCGGCGGTAGCCGTTCCGTCGGGGGTTCGATCCACATGGATCTCCGAACAGGGACCGCACGGTCCGGTCTCACCCATCTCCCAGAAATTATCCTTCTCACCGAATCGGAGGACATGGGTGTGGTCGATGTCCGTTACGGTCTTCCACAACGATTCCGCTTCGTCATCGTCCTTGTAGACCGTCGCCCAGAGTCGTTCCTTCGGAAGTCCCCACTCCCGCGTCAGCAGGTCCCATGCCCACGCGATCGCTTCTTTCTTATAGTAGTCGCCAAAAGACCAGTTCCCCAGCATTTCAAAGAAGGTGTGATGATACGTATCGCGGCCGACCTCTTCGAGGTCGTTGTGCTTGCCGCTGACGCGAATGCATTTCTGCGTGTCGGCTGCGCGTGAGTAGCTGCGCTTGCCGGTGGCGAGGAAGACATCCTTGAACTGATTCATCCCCGCATTCGTGAACAGAAGCGTCGGGTCGTCGTACGGAACGACCGGAGAACTTGGAACGATGGTGTGGGAGCGTTCTTCGAAGAATTTTAGAAAACTGTTGCGGATCTCTGCAGACGTCATGAATCACACTTCGATTTGTGTAAGAAGAGCGATCTCTTCAAGGACATGAGAAACACGAAGACAATCGTTCATCGGTCCTTCGTAGACCATTGCTTTGCCGCTATTGTGGACCTCCCATGTGAGGGCTTCCGCCTTCATCCGGTCGCATGCGATCGCTTTGATGATCTGTCCGATGACCTCTTCGAACGTGTGCACCTCATCGTTGAAGAGGATCACCTTCGCCGGTTGCTGGATGGCAACATCCTCGTCCTCCAGAGACTGCGCAAGCGGATTTGGGTTGGTCATTCCATTCTTGAAAGGGGATGCATCCATGGCTAGAATCTATAAAGATAGCGAAAAGGCGCGTTTCTCACAAGAATTCGAAAATTCCAACAAAAAAAGGGCACCCTGGTGGGGATGCCCTCACGAAACCGTAGAACGTGGAGCAGGTTACATCTGTGCGATGATCGCGTCGCCAAATTCGGAGCACTTCACTTCCTTCGCTCCTGTCATGAGCCGGGCAAAATCGTAGGTGACGGTCTTGGCGCTGATGGCGCCGTTCAGTCCCTTGAGGATCAGGTCCGCTGCTTCCGTCCATCCCATGTAGCGGAACATCATTTCACCCGAGAGAACGACCGACCCCGGATTGACCTTGTCGAGGTTTGCATACTTTGGAGCTGTACCGTGCGTCGCCTCGAAGATCGCATGACCGGTGATGTAATTGATGTTCCCGCCGGGAGCGATGCCGATTCCGCCCACTTGAGCCGCGAGTGCATCCGAGAGATAGTCGCCATTCAGATTCGGCGTTGCGATGACATCGAAATCTTCCGGACGCGTGAGCACCTGCTGGAGCGTAATGTCCGCGATCGCGTCCTTGATGATGGTCCCGGCACCCGGTTTGCCCTCCGGAATCCGACACCACGGCCCGCCGTCGATCTCCACCGCACCGAAGAATTCCTTCGCGACCTGGTATCCCCAATCACGGAACGCGCCTTCCGTGAATTTCATGATGTTCCCTTTGTGCACCAGCGTCACGCTCTTGCGTTTGTTCCTGATCGCGTAGCTGATCGCGCTGTGGATGAGACGCACGGTCCCCGAATAGCTGATGGGCTTGATCCCAACACCGACGCTCACCTCTGAAGGAACTTGCGTCGTTCCGAAGAGTTTCCAGAAGTCCTCAGCGGCCTTGGCCGTGCCGAAGCGGATCTTCTCGAACTGCTTCGGGAATTCCTTCGCGAGGAAGTCGAGCACCTTCTGTGCCTCAGGAGATCCTCCTTTGTACTCGATCCCGGCATAAATGTCTTCCGTGTTTTCGCGGAAGATGACCATGTCGACCTTTTCCGGGTGCTTCACCGGGGAAGGAACGCCGTTGAACCATTGAACGGGGCGAAGGCAGACATAGAGGTCGAGGATCTGGCGCAGCGCGACATTCAGCGAGCGGATGCCTCCGCCGACGGGAGTCGTCAGCGGACCCTTGATGCCGACGAGGTATTCCTTGAAGGCAACGATCGTATCGTCGTGGAGCCAGGTGTTCGGTCCGTAGACCTCATTTGCCTTCTCGCCGGCAAAGACCTCGAACCAGACGATAGACCGCTTTCCGCCGTACGCCTTAGCGACCGCAGCGTCAAGGACCCGCCGGGACGCGCGCCAGATGTCCGGACCGGTGCCGTCACCCTCGATGAACGGAATGATCGGCGTCTCCGGGACTTTGAGGACGCCTTTGTCGATCGTGATCTTCTGTCCCGCGGTAGGGGGCGTAAGTTTTTGGTAGGTCGCCATCGTCAGCATCTCTCCTCAACGGTGATCGGCAGGGTGTTCGCTTTCCGCGATGCGTTTGCGGAGCCGGCGTCCGAGGTCTGCCATCTCGGTTCCGGTGTATGATTTCAGGTTCAGGACGAACTGGATGTTGTCGTTCGCGAATCGGGGAGTGACATGCAGGTGGAAGTGGAAGACCGACTGACCTGCGATTCGGCCGTTGTTGGAGAACAGGTTATAACCCTCGAGGCCGAATTCCTGCTTCAGGGCCTCGGTGATGTATTTCGCCCCCTTGAGGACCGACGTGTAATGGGCCTCTGGCAGTTCGAGAAAATCCCGGCAATGGCAGCGGGGAATGACCAGCGCATGGCCATGGTGGATGGGATTGATATCAAGGATCCCGACGACCTGTTCGTCCGAATAGAGCATTTCGGAAGGGATAGATCCGTCGATGATCCTGCAGAATACGCAATCGTTCATAGGCGGCGAAAAATCTATCGATTTTTCAATGGAAAGTCAAAGCTGTTTCGCGTTGACTTTTCATCAAAAAACGCATAACTTGATATGCTTAATGAAACAGAAAGCAGGAGATCAGTTTTGGAAACGCTATCCCGTACATTGTTTTTAACGCAGGGTGACGTCGAACAAAAATGGTTCGTCGTCGATGCGAACGGTCAGACGCTCGGTCGTCTGGCATCGAAGATCGCCCACGTGCTCCGCGGCAAGCATAAGCCGCAATTCACGCCGAATGCGGACCTCGGCGATTTCGTCGTCGTGATCAACGCCGAAAAGATCCAGTTGACCGGCAAGCGCCCCGAATTGAAGCAGTTGTATCACAACACCGGGTATCCCGGCGGTGCGCGATTCGATGCGTTCAAGGAACTGATCAAGACGAATCCCGAGAGGGTGATGGAGCATGCCGTTCGCGGCATGTTGCCGCACACGAAGCTCGGACGTCGGATCTTTAAGAAGCTCAAGGTTTATCGCGGCACAGAGCATCCACATGCCGCCCAGAAGCCTGAGCCGCTCACGTTCTAATTCTTCGAGGAAGCACAACCCGTATGGAAACACGCATTACCGTTGGTCGCCGGAAGAACGCGATCGCACGAGTGAAACTCACGAACGGTTCCGGCAAGATCGTGATTAACGACCGCGCGCTTGAGACCTATTTCCCGCTGGAGATCCAGCGTACGGAAGTGTTGAAGCCGTTTCAAGTGACCGACACGCTCGGACGATACGATGCGAAGATCAGCGTCATGGGCGGGGGCGTCGCCGGTCAGGCCGGTGCGGTGCGTATGAGCATTGCCCGATCGCTGGTCGCCGTGGATGAAGACCTTCGCACACCGCTGCGCAATGCCGGATTGCTCACGCGCGATCCGCGTATGGTCGAACGGAAGAAATACGGACAGAAGAAAGCGCGTAAACGCTTCCAGTTCTCGAAGCGCTGAGCCAGACTTTGGAACACCGCCGGCCCCTTTGGGGCCGGTCTCACAATCAATCATATTCTCCGATTCAAACGGGCAGTGTCTCGTCATCACGGTGATGACGGGATCCCGGGCGAACATGACGAGAATAGTCGACTAACTGAAAGGATGTCACATGCCGCACGTTACCCTCGAAGCACTGCTCGAATCGGGTGCCCACTTTGGCCACCTGACCCGCCGCTGGAATCCCAAGATGAAGCCCTACATCTTCATGGAGCGGAACGGGATCCACATCATCGACCTCAAGAAGACCCAGGACCTGCTCGAAGTCGCGTTCAATGCGGTCTCGAATTCCGTCTCCGAAGGGCGCAAACCCTTGTTCGTTGGCACGAAGACGCAGGCCCGCGAAGTGATCGAGGCGGAAGCAAAGCGCTGCAACGCATATTACGTCACGGAACGCTGGCTGGGCGGAATGCTCACGAACTTCACGACGATTCGCAAGAGCGTCAAGCGGCTGACGAACATCGAGAAAATGGAGACGGACGGCACGTTCGACAGCATCACGAAGAAAGAACGGCTGTTCCTTTCGCGCGAACGCGACAAGCTTCAGGAGATCTTGTCCGGCGTGGTCGAGATGTCCCGCTTGCCGGGCATCGTGTTCGTCGTCGATATCAAGAAGGAGGCAATCGCGGTGAAGGAGGCGAAGCGCCTGGGGATTCCGGTAGTGGCCATCGTCGACACGAACACCGACCCGCAGCTGATCGATTTTCCGATTCCGGCGAACGACGATGCGCTCAAGGCTGTTCAGCTCATCACCAAGGTCGTTGCGGATGCCGTGCTCGAAGGCTCGCAGCGCGCCTCCGCCCGTCAGGCGGAAGAAGCAGAAGAGCGTTCGGCGGAACACGCCGAGAAGACAGAGAAGAAGTAAGCGTTCAAGAAAGGAATTGACAGGATCATGGCAGAGATTTCAAGCGAATTGGTGAAACAACTGCGCGACAAAACGGGCGCAGGAATGATGGATTGCAAGCGGGCGCTCGCGGAGACCAACGGGAACATGGAGTCGGCGATCGAGAGCCTTCGCAAAAAGGGAGCTGCGACCGCGGCAAAGCGCGCCGATAAAGAAACGAACCAGGGCGTCGTGGAAGCCTACGTGCATGCCGGCGGCCGGATCGCCACGCTGGTGGAACTCAACTGCGAGACCGACTTCGTCGCGAAGACGCCGGGCTTCAAGCAGTTGGCCCACGACATCGCGATGCAGATCGCGGCAATGAATCCGACGTATGTGTCGCGCGATCAGGTCGAAAAGACAGTCATCGAGAAGGAACTCGAGATCTACCGGACGCAGGCGCAGAACGAAGGCAAGCCGGCGAATGTGGCGGACAAGATCGCTCAGGGACGTCTGGAGAAGTTCTATCAGGAGATGGTGCTCATGGAGCAGAGCTTCATTAAGGACGCGGGCAAGACCATCAAGGACCTCGTGGACGAGGAAACGGCGAAGGTCGGAGAGAAGGTCCAGATCCGGCGATTCGTTCGCTACCACCTCGGCGAGCAACCGTAATCAGAAGTGTCAACACAATCCCGAAGTGATTCGGGATTTTTTTTAACTGGACATGCAATGACAACCATTCCGTACAAGCGAATCCTTCTCAAGCTCAGCGGCGAATCCCTGATGGGGGGCCTGGAATACGGCATCGATTCCGCGGTCCTGCGGCAATATGCGGGAGAGATCTCGTCGATTCGGGAGCTGGGCGTCGAAGTTGGTATTGTGATCGGCGGCGGGAACATCTACCGCGGCATCGACAATTCCTCCGACGGCGTCGACAAGGTGACGGGGGACCATATGGGGATGCTGGCCACCGTGATCAACGCCATGGCACTGCAGAGCGCGCTGGAACATCGCGGAGTGATGACGCGGTGTATGACGGCTATCGATATGGCCAAGATCGCGGAACCGTTCATTCGGCGTCGTGCCATCCGGCACCTGGAAAAGGGCCGGGTCGTGATCTTTGCAGCAGGCACAGGAAATCCGTATTTTACGACCGACACCGCGGCAGTGCTCCGCGCCATCGAGATCGAGGCGGATGCCATCCTGAAAGGAACGCGCGTCGACGGCATCTACGACAGCGATCCGGAGAAGAACGAAAACGCGATGCGTTTCCCGAAGATCTCGTACGCAGATGTGCTGAAGATGAATCTCCGGGTGATGGATCTGACGGCCATTACCCTGTCCAAAGAGAACAAGTTGCCGATGATCGTGTTCAACATGAATCTCCCCGGCAATCTGAAGCGCGTCATCTCGGGCGAGCCGGTCGGCTCGATCGTGACGGAAGTGGCGGTCTGAGCGTTGTCGCAAGGTCCCAGATCATTCACAACGAGCGGAATAGACATGACGACCTCCAAAGAGATCCTTTCGCATGCCGAAGAGAAGATGAAGAAGGCGGTAGAAGTCGTTCGCCAAGAGTTGGTCAAGATCCGGACCGGAAAAGCGACCACCGCGTTGCTGGACGGTATCAAGGTTGACTATTACGGCACGCCGACACCGTTGAATCGCGTGGCAAACGTCAGCACGCCGGATGTGCACACCATCTCCGTGACACCGTGGGAAAAGAATATCATCGGGGTCATCGAGAAGGCGATCCAGGCGGCCAACCTGGGCCTCAACCCCGTCAATGACGGAGCGCTGATACGAGTGCCGATCCCACCGTTGAATGAGGAACGTCGACGCGAACTCGTGAAGCTTACGAAGAAGTTCGG
>JALONE010000034.1 GCA_025455125.1 Bacteroidota bacterium | reverse complement strand
ACCATCCATCTGCGGCATCTGAATATCCATGAAGATCACGTCGTACGGTTGCCGACGCACGGCGTCGAGTGCTTCGAGTCCGTTCGCTGCCAGATCGGCCTCATACCCAAGTTTCTTCAGAATGCGAAGGATCAGCTTCTGATTGACCGCGTTGTCCTCGGCGACCAGAATCCGCAACGATGCCGGCAATCCGGGAATCGTCGTCGACGAAACCGCATCTGCCTGCTGCTTGCCGGCGATGAGATCGCTGATCGTCTTGAGGAATGTCCTATGACGCAACGGACGCCCAAGAAGTACGATGCTCTCTCGCGGCCAATCCTCGGGTTGCGGAGCTCGGTCGGGGAAGCAAAGGATCGCGAAAGGGACCAGACCTCCGAACTTCTCCCGCACCTTGTGAACCAGGTCATCTCCGGATGGGAACGCCACTTCCGTATCGGCAACGACAACATGCGGCCGCGCCTCCGCAGACTCGAATGTGGAAAGCTCCTCATAGGTCGCCGCGATGACGCAGCCTGCGCCATGTCGCGTGACAAGATCGCGAAGCACTTTCCGCTGAAGCGGATCCTGAACGATGATCCATATGTTCTTTCCCGCGATGGCGTATTGCGGACGAGGCTCGGAAGTCTCCGCAAGTTTCGCGCGCATCGATACGATGAAGGAGGACCCGCGTCCCAGGGTCGATTCGACTCGGATGCTTCCCCCTAACCGCTCGGCGATTCGCGCTGCGATCGCGAGCCCCAATCCGGTTCCGCCATGCTGACGCGTGTCCGACATGTCGACCTGGGAGAACGGCTTGAACAATCGATCGAGACGTTCTGCCGGAATGCCCGGCCCCGTGTCGGCGACCGTCCACTCAAGGTCGACATGCTCCGCCGCGCGGCTCTTCACCGCGGCGGTCACTGCGATGCGCCCGCGTTCCGTGAACTTCACCGCGTTACTGATGAGATTCACGAGCACCTGCCGAAGCCGCGTACCGTCTGTCCGAATCGCGAGCGGCACATTCCATTCCACCCATGAAACGAGCTGGAGATTCTTCCGCTCGGCATCTCCCGAGTACATCTCGAGTGCGGTCTCGATCGCCTGCTCGACGCTGACCGTCGTCTCCTCGACCTCCCCGGGGACCGCTTCGAGCCGGGCCAACATCAGGATGTCGTTAATGACCGTCAGCAATCCGACGCCGCTTTCGCGGATCGTCTGAACATACTCACGCTGCTCGGGGGTCAGCGTGGTGTCCATGAGCAGACTCGTCGTGCCGATGACGCCGTTCAGCGGGGTTCGGAGCTCATGACTCATTGTGGCCAGGAATTCAGTTTTCGCACGGTCCGCCCGTTCGGCGGCATCCTTTGCGCTCCGCAGCTCCTCGGCGTGTCGTTGTTGCTCGGTAATATCCTCCGCTACGACAAGCACCGCCCGCCGTCCCTCGTACCAGAACGTGTTCCAGGAGATACGCACCTCGAATATGCGACCATCCTTCGCCATGTGCACGGCGGTGGTATGGTGCGCCGGCCGGTACCGGATCTCCCGCAGCGTGTTCGTGAGACGCGGGATCTCTTCCGGGGGCCGGATCTCCGTGATCTCCATCGCAAGCAATTCCTCGCGGGAGAACCCGTACTGCCGCACCATCGCGTCGTTCACTTCGAGGAAGCGGAGCGAATCGGAATCGAAGACCCAGGCGGGAATGGGACTGCTCTCGAACATCACGCGGAACCGCTCGCGGCTCTCGCGCGCAGCTTCGAACGCCTTCGTCCGCTCCGTGATGTCGTGATACATGCTCAGGAACATCTTCCCCGACGCAAGCGAGACGATCGTGGTCGATACCAGCAGTGTCTTGCGCTCACCCGACTTCGTCATGATGGACGTTTCTACCTCGCGCATCGAGCCTTTGGCGAGCAATTCTTTCAGTCCGTCCAATGCCCGTTGACGGTCCTCATCCTCCGGGTATAACAACCGGGAGAAATCTTTCGCCGCGTTCGCCTCCGCATGCGTGTAGCCTGTGATCTGCTCCATCGCACGGTTGAAGACCTCGAAATGCCCGCGCTCATCGCTGAACGTGATCCCTTCCCCCGCGGTGTCAACGACCGTTTGAAGCCGTTGCCGGCTGTCGGCAAGACCTTGCTCGACGATCTCGTGCGTCTCGACGACCTCCTTGAGATGGATGGCGGTCTTCCGGAATTCCAGCCGCGCCATCACAAGACGGCCGATCGCCTCCAATGCGCGCTCCTGCCCATCCGACAGCCTTCGCGGACGCCGGTCCATGACGCAGATAGTTCCGAGAATGTGTCCCTGGGGCGACATGAGTGGTGCGCCGGCGTAGAAACGGATCGCCTCAGAGCTCTTGACCATGCGGGAGGAAGCCGTGCGAGGATCTTCGAGCGTGTCCGGAACAAGAACCATTTCGCGCGCAGCGAGCGTCAGCGCACACAACGACTCGCTGCGGGAAACTTCATGGATCTTCGTACCAACCGCCGCTTTGACCCAAACGCGATCTTCGTCGATGAAGGTCACGAGCGCGATCGGGACCTGACACACCTCGGCCGCCAGCTGGGCGGGATCGTCATACTCTGATTCGGAGGGCGTGTCGAGAATGCGGTACGAATGAAGCACGGCAAGTCTCGCCGCTTCTTCCTTTGGGGATCGCTCGTGCGCAGAAGATGGGTTCATTGTCACGGTGACAGGCGATTGATGTGCCAGGATGAGGAATGTTGCAAATACTGGATCCGGTCGTGCAGCCGGCTCGGCCGTCCTTGCCAGAATTCAAAGCGGGAGGGAAGAAGGCGGTAGCCGCCCCAATGCGGCGGGCGGGGAATGTCACGGCCGGCATACTGCTGCGTCAGCCGGGCGACCGCGTGCTCAAGCGTCGAACGGTCCGGGAGCGTCTCGCTTTGCTTTGACGCCCAGGCGCCGATCTGGCTTTCGCGCGGACGCGATCGAAAGTACTGGTCAGATTCGGCGTCGCTCACGCACTCGATGTTCCCTTCGATGCGAACCTGCCGTTCGAGCTCCGCCCAGAAGAACAGCAGCGCCGCCGCAGGATTCTCCGCGATCTCGCGCGCCTTCCGGCTCTTGAAGTTGGTGAAGAACGTGAACCCGGTTTCGTCGATCGACTTGAGCAAGACCGCTCTCGCCGAGGGGCGTCCTTCCTTCGTCGCCGTTGCGAGCGTCATCGCGTTCGGTTCGGGGAGGCCGGCATTCTGCGCATCGGTGAACCAGCGCCGGAACTGGACAAACGGATCGGGATCGACATCACGCACATCGAGGAATGCGCGCGCATATTCCTTGCGAAGGGAGGAAAGGGATTCGTCAGGAGGCGTCATAGTTCGCGACGGAGGATGAATCCGCGTTGATGATCTCTTCGATCCTCTGAAGGATGATCTCCGGCACGTACGGCTTCTGGATGAAGTCGGTGGCTCCGGCCGCCATGACCTCTTCCCGCAATTTCGACTCGAAGAATCCGCTCGCGAGAAGGACCTTCGCCTGCGGATTGATGGCGAGGATCTTCAACATCGCATCCCATCCTCCCATGCGGGGCAGGCCCATATCGGACAGGACAAGCGCGATGTTCCGATGCTCCTGCCAGTACAAGGCGACGGCCTCCTCGCCATCCGCGGCCGTCAGCACGCGATAGCCGCTTGATTCGAGCACGAGCTTCAGCACATCGAGTAACGACTCTTCGTCTTCGACCAGAAGGATCGTATGTTGCGGCTTCTTCGCTGGGGACATAATTTCATCAATATAGCGACGACGAGCGCGAAAGGCAACCGACGCCGGCGCGTTGGAATACAAACACCTTCTGGTTATATTGTGTTCCGGTGATCATCCTCGGCCGTCATATTCTCCGCATGCACATCGGACCGTTCCTCTTTTCCGTGGTCCTGCTGATGTTCATCTTCCTGCTGCAGTTCCTGATGAAATATCTCGACCAACTGGCGGGAAAAGGGCTGAGCGCCGCGGTCATCATCGAGCTCATCACCCTGAATCTCGCGTGGATGGTGGTCCTTGCCGTCCCCATGGGAGTGCTCGTCGCGACCCTCATGGCCTTTGGCGGACTCGCCTCCACGAATCAGGTCACGGCGATGCGTGCGAGCGGCATCAGTCTGTACCGCATGATCGCTCCCGTGTTCGTCGCCGCGATCCTGCTTTGCTATCTGCTCATCCGGTTCAACAACGACGTCCTTCCCGACGCGAACCACCGCGTCAAGGTCTTGACGAGCGACATCTCCCGGAAGAAGCCGACCTTATCCCTCATGCCCGGCATGTTCACGCAACTTCTGCAGGGACACAGCATCCTCGTCCGCAAGACGTTCGAGAACAGCAACGACCTTGAGGGGGTCACGATCATCGACCACTCGTCCCCCACAACGACCTCCACGATCACGGCGAGGCGTGGGACGATCTCGTTCTCGCCCGACTACCGCAAACTCATCATGGACCTGGAGGACGGGCAGATCCATCAAGTCAACGCGCAACAGCAAGGCCAATACCGGGTCATCGAGTTCACGACGCACCGCATGGCGATGGACGCGGAGGGATTCAACTTCCAGCGTTCACAAGAAAGCCTGACCCCGCGCGGCGACCGGGAACTCAGTGCGCAGGCGATGCAGGCGATCGTCGACAGCATCGAACGGGAGGAAGCGAGAAGTACAGAACGCATACGGACGACGATGTCGAAACACATCGCGGAGCTGTTTTCGGCAAAGCCGCTTCCCACGCCGGCATTTCCGACGGGCGACAGCGCAGCCATCGTGCAGCACCAGGCCGCCCTCTTGAGACAAGCGCTCGAGCCGGACGTCCTCCAGCGGACTTGGCAGGCGACGGACAAGCGGAAGTTCCTGGTGGAGATCCACAAGAAGTATGCGATCCCCGTTGCGTGCATCGTGTTTGTCCTGGTCGGCGCACCGCTCGGCATCATGGCGCGCCGCGGCACCTTTGGCGTCGGAGCGAGCCTGAGCCTTGGCTTCTTCCTGTTGTACTGGTCGTGCCTCATCGGCGGAGAGAAACTCGCCGACCGGGGAGCGCTCGAACCATGGGTCGGGATGTGGATGGCCAACATCATTATCGGCATCTTCGGCCTCTACATCACCGTTCGAACGGCACGTGAAAGCCTGACCATCGACTGGTCGGTGTTCTCGCGACTCGTCCCCCGATCATGGCGGGCTCCCGAACCGCAGGGGAACCAGCCGTGACCATCCTGGACCGCTACATCCTTCGTCAGTTCGTGACCTCGTTCGTCTTCGGGCTCCTGGCGTTTCTGCTCATCTTCCTCGTCATCGACATGATGGAGAAGCTCGACGACTTCATGGACGCCGGCGTTCAATTCCCGGTCATCCTGCAGTACTACGTTTCATTCACCCCCGAGATTATCAAGCTGATGACGCCGGTTGCGGTTCTGCTTGCCGCCCTCTTTGTCACGGGACGGCTTGCCGGTCAGAATGAACTCGCGGCAATGAAGTCGAGCGGCGTCAGCCTTTGGCGTCTCCTGCTTCCATTCCTCTTCGTCGCGTTCGTCATCAGCGGATTGTCCGTGTATTTGAACGGGTGGATCGTCCCCGATGCGAATCAGGAGAAATTCGATATCGAGCGGAACACGCTCCGCGGCGGCGGAGACGTGACCATGCGCTACAATATTCTCTTTCAGGAAGGACCGCACCGGATCGTGTCGGTGAACTACTTCGATGTGCGCGGGAAGACCGCGAGCCGCGTCAGCATCCAAGACTTCGACCCGATGGACCGGACGAAGCTCATTCGGCGCTTCGATGCCCAGCAGATGCAATGGCAAAGCGAGGCGACGCCCGATGCGCCGGCCAACAGCTGGGTTCTTCTCCACGGAAGCCGCCGGGAGTTCCCGGATTCATCGCAGAGCATGATCCCCTTCCAGCGATTACCCATCGGAACGCTTCTACTCACTCCCTCGGACATTGAAAAGAAGCAACGCACACCGGACGAGATGATCTATCCGGACTTGAAGGAGTTCATCGAGAACCAGCAACGGGCGGGACAGGATGTATCGCGCTGGGAGGTTGAATATCACGCAAAGATCGCGTTCCCGTTCGCGAGCGTCATCATGATCCTCTTCGGTGTTCCGTTTGCGTCCAATCGCCCCCGCACCGGAGCCGCGCTCGGCATCGGCATCTGCGTGGCGATCACGTTCATTTACATGATCTTCCTCAAGGTCAGTCAGGTGTTCGGCTACAATGGAGATCTGAATCCGATCCTCACCGCATGGATGGCCAACATCGTGTTCTTCGTTGCGGCGGTGGGAAACCTGGTCAGGGTGAAACAATAGAATTGCGGATTGCGGATTGCGGATTATGGATTGCGCCCGCCTGCCTCTGTGGGCTCATTGAGGCGGGCAGGGATTGCAGATTGTTGAATGGTGATGACGATGGCGTCATTTCATCAGCACGATCTTCCGGACTTGCGATTTGCCGTTGAGCATCATCCTGCAGTAATACACTCCACTGGTCCTTCCCGAGGCATCCCAACTCACCGTGTGCCGGCCGGGGGACAGCTCTTCGTTCACAAGAACCGCGATTTCCCTTCCAAGCTGGTCAAACACTGAGAGCTTAACCCATCCGTAATCCGCAATTCGCACTCCGAAATGGGTCGTCGGATTAAACGGATTCGGCCAATTGTTCTCCAGTTCGAATTCCGCCGGAACGGATGCGACCTCCTTCCCCACCTCCGTTGTTGGTGCATAGCCGACTTCATCGACGAATGAGGTCCAGGCACTGGATCCATTGAGGGCATAGAACATGACCGCATCCAGCGTGACGGTTGGTCCGACGACGACCGTGTCGACGCCGGTCGTGAACACCTTCCACCCTGTTTCCTCGAGATCCCATTCGTAGAAGTGCCACTCCCCATCATTGATGACCGATAGCCGTGGCGAGCGAAGGAGTGTTGCGCCATCGTCCACGGCGATCCCGAGTTCCGACGACGGCGAGGCCGTTGCGGTCTTGAGCCAGAAGCCGATGCGACCGGGCATTGTGACGGCAACGTTTCCTGCCGCGTTTCCGGATGCGGAGAGAAGCCGGACATTCCAATCGCTCGTTGAAGATGCGTTATCGACCAGGGAAACGAGGAGTGCTCCCAGACCGCTTTTCGCGACATCGTTTGTGAAGACCGCATAGGAGGACGTCGCAATCCCCGTTGTTGAGCCGCTGTAGGTTGGCGAGCGGTCAAACCGTCCGACGGATGCTTCGAAATCATCAAACACGGACCTTCCGGCGATAACGGGTTCGGCAAACTTCGCCTTCAGCAGGCGCCAGAGTTCCGGCTCGGTGCCGTCATATCCCAGGGCCCACATGCCGGTCCCGCCGAGATTGCGTGAAGCGACCAGATCGTATTTCAGCGCGAGACTCGCCGAATCATCGTACCACGTTTGCCGCCAGCCACCTGCGGTTTGATAGCGATACCATGGAACGCTGTAGGTGGCATCGAAGAATTTGTTGGATGCACCGATCGTGTCGATGTAGTCGTTCTTGACGACCGAGTACTTGCGTGAACTCGCAGAGCCCGTCGCTGCGGCCATGCGTGCATCGCTCACGACGGGCCAGTCCAGTCCATAGTACGGATAGCCTGCGATCAGTTTGCTTGCCGGATACCCCACGCCGAGATAGTAATCAATGCTCTTTGTGACGTTGTAGTTGGCGACACTCAGCGGGGCGACAGGACCGGCGGTCGAGCTCCCCGACCAATAGTAGTCGTAGAGCATGATGAAGTAGAGGTCAACGACTGGGTTGGTCAGAGCGAGGAAGGATGAGCCGAACA
>JALONE010000033.1 GCA_025455125.1 Bacteroidota bacterium | reverse complement strand
GTTGATGGCGATGGTATTTTTTACCGCCTCAGGTAATATCTTCCATCAGAAATAATTACTTGAATTGCTTCTGCAAACCTCAATTTCTATATTTTTTCGCTAATCCAGCCCGTTCGGGCCTTATTGCGAGAATGCGCACACAATGACATCATCCCTCCTGCGACGATCCTGGCCGTTACTTTTCGTCACCACGCTTTTTGCACAGGCTCCTTCCGTCGACCTGATGGTCAAGGCGAAGTCAGGATTCCTGAATCTCGGTGGATCCCGCATCGTCCGACTTGAACTGGCGAACGAACTCCGACTTCAACCGCTCACGAGCGACAACGTCAACGAGGGGGAATATTATTACGTTCTCTGCAGTCCGACAAGCGACTGGCAGATCGATGCAGACTTCTTCGCCGATGAACTCTTGCCCCTTTCCATTCAACAAGACGATGGAACGTACGCCATCGTTTGGAAGGGAGAGATCGTCAGCGGAACGATACTCCTTGGATTTCCGAAAGCGTTGAAGATCCATCAGCCCTTCTCGTTCTTCCTTGTCAGCGGCGACTCCACCTACCGTGCCGAGATGACCGTCCCGGAAGAGCTCTGGCCGGGATTCTCATCGTACAGCCAGATTCGGGAGCGGCTGGAGCGAGCACAGCGGGAGAGCGCATGGACGACGATCATCGACCTCTGCAACAAGGTGCTCGCACAGGAGGCATTCAGGATCTTCCCGTCGTTCGAGGATCTTGCATCCGCTCGCACCGCGGCATTTCGCGCGCATCTTGACGAGGCACGCAATGCCCTTGAATCGTTCCTTCCCGGCGAACCGCAGACACTCCGAGAGCGCATCATTCGAGTTGATTCGCTCCGGCCGGCATTCCGATTCGTCCTCGACTCGCTTCCGCGTCCTGATCTGCAAATCACTTCATTGCTCCCTGTGATCGCGGATCTGATGGAAGCGACGCATGCGGCCGAACTGCGGCTTGCCGTTGCACGTGATTCGCTGCAACGGGCCCTGGACGACCACACCATCCGCTGGATCCTCGAGGGGTCGTTCTACGGCAAGAACGCGCTCCGGTATCAGGACATGATCGAAGCCCTTGTGCTCGCGTTCGCTTCCGTCAGTCCCGCCGATACAATCCCTGGAAGTCTTGCACCTCGTCTCCCCGCGGAGACGCAGGAACGGCTTGCGCGACAGAACCTGACCGAATCATACGAGACCTTCATCCGCATTTGTCTTGAACGTCATTCGCGGCGTGCGCCGCTCTTCCCTCCGGAGTTCCTTCCGAATCTCCGCAAGGACAGCGTGGCCTTTCCTCTTCCGTACTATTCCATGCTCCGCGCAACCGGAGAGTATTTCGGCGGATCGCTCGCGCTCGCCCGGAGCGAGATCGCAACGATCGTTCGCACGAGCTACAACGCAGACCTGACGCGTCAGTACGACCTGATGCGCATCTTCATCGGCATACGTGAGAATCCCCCGCATCCGGACATCGTCCACCTCCTTGCCGAAGGGGAGCAGCGGGAGGGGCAGCTCGACACCGCGGGCGTGCACGAGACGTATCGGCTGCTCAGTCTCCTGGCGCCGACGTTCGCATACGGGTACTATATTGTAGGAACGGTGTATGAGCGCATGAATGACGACATTCGCGCTCTGAACTCTTTCCAAACGGCGTACCAACTCGACACGCTCTTCCTGAGCGCCTATCGCGAGGCGTTCTCGATGCTCGTGAACGACAGCATGTACGAACCCGCTCTCAGCGTCTACCAATCCGCCCTCAGCCGCGGGAACGATTGCTGGGAAGTGCGGTTCAATCTCGGGAAGACGTATCTGGTGCGCAAGGATGCCGTGCGCGCGGTCGCCGAATACGAGAAAGCCCTGGCACACAATCCGAAGAGCTATGATGCGTGGGTTCAATGTTCACTCGCCTATCAAGCTCAGAAGAACTTTTCGAAGGCGCGACAATGCCTCGGCGAGGCGATGAAGATCGATCCGGCGAACCAACTCGCGGTGGATCTCATGAAGTCACTCCAGCAGCTTCAAGCAGGGACGAAATAGCAGGAATGCCAATGTGTTTTGCATTTCAAACAATCCATCCGTATATTTTGAAGCCCAATCGCGAGAAATGCCGCTCTTCTTCTCCCGATTGGGGATTTTTTTTAGAGGAGGGCGGATGGCGAAATTGGCAGACGCGCTAGCCTTAGGAGCTAGTAGGGAAACCTGTGGGGGTTCAACTCCCCCTCCGCCCACGCAACGACTCTTTCACAGGCAAGGACAACGCAGTGAACATAACGGTCAAGAACCTTACCGAGGTCTCACGCGAAGTTGAGATCATCGCAGTGCCTGAAGACCTCCGGGAGCATTTCGACAAGGCATACCGCGACTACCAGAAAAAGATCGAGATCCGCGGTTTCCGCAAAGGGAAGGCCCCGCTCGACCTGGTGAAAAAGCTCTACGGCGAGCTGATCGAACACGAATCGCTTCAGGATCTGGCGAATGATCTGTACCGCAAGGCCGTCAAAGAGAACGACCTGAAGCCGATCGGCGATCCGGCGCTCGTGGACATGGACTACAAGCGCGGCGAGCAATTCCGATGCGTCGTGCGGTACGATATCCGTCCGACGATCCATCTGAAGGATTACAAGGGAATTCACGTCGAGAAGCCCGTTCATTCCGTAACGGAGGCGGAGATCACGCATGAGCTTGAGCGGCTGCAACGCATCCACTCGAAGCTCGAGCCCGCCGAGAAAGTCGATTCCGCCGACTACGTTGTCACCGTCACGATGCAGGATCTTGATGAGACGGGGACTCCGCTGATCGGCAAGAAGAACGAAGGGGTCCGGTTCTACCTCGCAGACGAGCAGCTGGAGGAGCCGTTCAAGAACGCACTCAAGAGCGCGACGGTCGGGATGGAAACGCGCGTCCAGTTCGAGCATCCCCACGGCGAGCACATGCATTCGGTCAACACGAACCTCACCGTGACGAAGATCGAACGCGTCGCGCTTCCAACGCTCGACGACGCCTTCATTGCGCACGTCACGAAAGAGAAGATCAAGACGGTCGAGGAGATGCGGACGAACATCACAAACGACGTGACGGAGTATTGGAGGTCCCGCTCCGAGCGTCAGGTGCTGAACGGCATCATCGACGAGCTGTTGAAGCGACACGAGTTTCAGGTCCCTGATTCGCTCGTCAGCAGCGTGCTCGATGGTCTCCTGGAAGAGATGAAGCAGGAATATCCGCAGAAGCAGCTGCCGGCGGATTTTGACGCGGAGCGCTTCCGGGAACAGAACCGGGCCTATGCGACCGCGCAGGCGAAGTGGGCGCTGCTGCGCGAGGAGATCATCGCCGCCGAAGGATTGAAGCCGGCGGACGAGGACCTCGACGCGCTCGCCGTGCGCGAAGCCGAGCGGTTGAAGATCGACAAGGAGCGCCTCATCAGCTATTACAAGACATCCGACCAGATCAAGGACCGGCTCGTCGGAGACAAGCTCATCAAATTATTGGTCGATTCGGCACATGTGAAGGAAGTGCAGGACCAGACCCCAGCCTGATCGAACTCACGCCTGAAAGGAATCCAGAATCCATGGCAAAACCGTACGAGCTGTACAACCAGTTGGTCCCGATCGTCGTCGAACAATCCGGCCGCGGCGAGCGGGCGTTCGACATCTATTCCCGGCTGCTGAAGGACCGCATCGTATTCCTCGGCATGCCGGTCGATGATACGATCGCAAGCCTGGTCATTGCCCAGCTGCTCTTCCTGGAGAGCGAAGATCCCGACAAGGACATCCATCTCTACATCAACAGTCCGGGGGGAAGCGTTTCGGCCGGCCTTGCCATTTACGATACCATGCAGTACATTCGGCCAGACGTTTCCACGATCTGTATCGGGATGGCGGCCAGCATGGCGGCGGTCTTGCTCGCCGGCGGCGCCAAGGGCAAGCGGATGGTTCTGCCAAATGCCCGCATCATGATCCATCAACCGTGGGGCGGCGTCCAGGGAACGGCTTCCGACATCAGCATTCAGGCGGAAGAGATCCTGAAGACGAAGAAGAAGATCAACTAGATCCTGTCCCAGCATACGGGGCGCGCGCTCGAACAGATCGAGAAGGACACAGATCGAGATTATTACCTCGCGGCCGCGGAGGCCAAAGAATACGGCCTCATTGACAACGTGCTCGTCAAACGGACGACCGAGTCGAAAAAATAACGGGGACTCTCAACTGCTCACCGCATGAACACCAAGAACAAACAGGGTGACAAGATCGCGTGCTCCTTCTGCGGTCGTTCGCCGGAAGAAGTCAACAGCATCATCGCCGGCCCTGATGTCTACATCTGCGATCTGTGCGTCGCAAGCTCGGTCGACATCATCCGGAACAACATTGCCGCGATCAACGCCCGGAAGACCGGCGTACGGCGATCTCTGACCCCCGTCGACATCAAGAACGCGCTCGACGAGTATGTCATCGGTCAAGACACTGCCAAGCGAACGCTGGCGGTCGCCGTCTACAATCATTACAAGCGGATCGATTCACACGACGCGCTGCAGAACTTCGACGACGTCGAGATCGAGAAGAGCAACATTCTTCTCGTGGGACCGACAGGAACCGGCAAGACGCTGCTGGCGCAAACGCTGGCGCGCGTGCTTGACGTGCCGTTCGCCATTGCCGACGCGACGACATTAACGGAAGCGGGATACGTCGGCGACGACGTCGAAACGATCCTCGTGTATTTGCTGCAAAACGCCGACTACAATGTCGAGAAAGCGGAACGCGGCATCGTCTACATCGACGAGATCGATAAGATCAGCCGGAAGAGCGACAGTGCATCGATCACCCGCGATGTCTCGGGCGAAGGGGTGCAGCAGGCGCTGCTGAAGATCCTTGAGGGAACGATCGCCGGCGTACCGCCGAAGGGAGGACGCAAGCATCCCGAGCAGAGTCTCATCAACATCAACACGAAGAATATCCTGTTCATCTGCGGCGGCGCATTCGAGGGATTGGACAAGATCATCGAGCGGCGCGTCAGTCAGAACCCGATGGGCTTTGGCGCGGAAATACGCGGGAAGAAGGGACGCAGCCGCGACAAGATGCTGCAGCACATCGAGCCGGACGACCTGCTCAAGTTCGGCCTTATCCCGGAATTCGTCGGTCGATTGCCGGTCGCGGCGACGTTGGACTCGCTGGACGAATCGGCGTTGCTCAACATCCTGACGGAACCGAAGAACGCGTTGGTGAAGCAGTATCAGAAGCTGATGGCGATCGAAGGGGTCGAATTGGAATTTGAGGAGGGGGCGCTGAAGGCGGTCGTCGAGCGGGCGATGGAACGCGGGACGGGTGCGCGGGCGCTGAGGTCCATTATTGAGAACATCATGCTAGACATCATGTATCAATTGCCGTCGCGGCGGAACGTGTCGAAATGCATCATTACGAAGGACGCGATCCTGAAGCAGAAGGAGCCGATCTATTTGTATGAGGAGCGAAAATCGGCGTAACGGCGAGCGAGGGATTCAACGAGAACGCCCATCCTTGGAGAACGAGGATGGGCTTTTTTATGAGCTGATCAGTAATACGCCCCACGAGCGCTGCTTTGCTTGGTGACTTTTATGTCCTGGAGTTGCGGGGCTTTGATGCGGATCTCGAGCCGGTAGCCTGCCCAGTATCCCATGGGGCGCCAGGAGAACCGCATCTCCCAACAGTGAAGATCGCGCGTGATATCAACCGACGGAATGAAATGCTTCTTGTTCACAAAGTCATAGCTTCCGGTCGTCGCGATCTGCCACTTGTCGGTCAGGTTGAATGAAAGCGTAAAGTTAAGCGACGAAGTTCGGTAGATCGCTTTCGGCGTCGGTTGGCTCTGTGCAAAGGTATACCCAAACGAGATGCTCCACGGGATGCTGAAGTCGGCATCTTCGCGGTCATAGATGGAATAGTAGGTCTTTTTCTGTGCGGCAAATCCGGTATTGTTGGAAAGCTCTTCCTGCTCGGCTTGGACGTCCTCGGGAATTCCTTCGCTGGATGGCGTGCTCTTCTTGGCAGCTTGATAGGAAGAGCCAATGCTCAGCGAGAAGCTCGTCAAGTCCGCGATCTTCCCTCGATCAGACAGCAGAAAGCGGTCCACGCGAGCCCCATTTCCCCCAAGCGCACTCGGATCGTACACGTAAAAATTATACGACGCGCTTCCACTCACGTTCAATACACGTCCGATGTCCGTTCGGAAATTCAAGTTCAAATCGCTCAAGCGAAGCGAATCGGCTGCGAAGTTGTACGAAAGATTCGCACCGAGATTCAGCAGCTGGATCTTCTCCTCCTGATCCTGCTTCGTCGAATCAGTGGACTTCACCTTCATTTCAAAATTGTTCGATACGCCCATGGAGCCGACGAACGAATACTTCGGAATCCGGTCGCCGTACACCTGCTTGCTGTACGTCAAGCCCACGGTCGGAGAGAGCGTATGGCGGAAGGCGGTGATGCCGAAAACCTGCGGCTGCATCATCCCGAAGAGGCGCGTGCTCCCGGAGAGTCCCGCGGAAATGCGGCCGGCTGCGCGACGGATTGTGCTGTCCCGGAATGCGAACGCTGTTCGGGCGGCATCGACGGTCGGGATATCGTACTGTCCGAACTCGCGGCTATCCTCGAAGTTCAGCGACGGCGTCACCGTGACGCGGCCGAGTTTCGGAGAAACCGAAACGGAGACGAACTGCCGCAGGGCTTGCGTGGCGTCTTGTTGATACTCCTTGAGCTGAGTATAGTCGGTCGCTCCGGGGGCAAGGACCGAATCCCTCCGTTGCGTCTTGGTGCGACGATTGGAGAAGGAAGCGCTGTAATCCAACCCGAGCATCTCGAGCATTGATGCGCTTTCACTGGATCCGCCGGTCAGTCCGCGGGAGTGGGACTTGGACTTGAAGGGGAAGATGCGGTTCTGCGTGAAGGAGATGTTGGGGATCGCCTCACTGATGTTCCCGGTGCTCAGGTTCTGTTGTCGAGAGATGTTGACGCTCAGCGTTCGGTTGGAGGATTCCCAGGTCTTCCAATATGTCGCGTTCGAGAAGATGTCCTGCGAAAGGATCTCCGTGAGATTGGTGCTGTAGTTGCGAAGATAGTTTGCGCTCGTGAAGGTGAAGTTGACATCCAAGCGAGAGGAGGGGGTCAGTTCTTGTCCGTGAACCCAGGAAACGTAGTAATCCTGCTGCTCGTTGTAATCCGGATCGCTCCGCTCGCCGATGTGCTTCTGAGTGATCCTTGCATCCAGCCCGCCTGAGAAGTTGTATCGCAGGCGATATCGGAAGTTCGAACGATTCTCCCATCCTCCACGCGTGTAATAGCTGAACGCGGTGGCAAAATCAAGATAATCGCTGATGGCCCAGTAATACCCAAAGCGGCTGAAATACTTGCCGCGCTGATTATCCTCTCCGTACACAGGGGGGATGATGCCGGATGCGCGCCCCCCCTTGCTGGGAAAAACGCCAAATGGCAGCGCGAACAGCGGAACGTCCGCAATGTAGAAATAGACAGGCTCGGCAACGACCTGGTCCCGCACGTAGACCTTCATCCTTGGACTCGCGAAGTAGAAATGCGGGTCGGGTGCACTGCACGTGGTATAGCGCCCATTCGCGACGTAGAGGACGTCGGGCTCCACCTTCTTGATCTCGCCGCCGCGGTAGAATCCTTCATCCATCTCTGTCGTGCCGACGGTGATCTTCCCTCTCCGTGTGCGGAAGTTGTACCGAATGAGGTCGCCGTTGTAGTCTTCCCCCTCATCTCGAAGAATCGGCCGTCCAATGGTCGTATCGCGCTTCGTCGTGTCCTGGACGCCGTACGCCGTCAAGGTCGCGTCTTCCCAGTTGAGACTGACGCGTTCTGCTTTCAGTCCTATGGCCTGGTAGTTGGTCTCCCCTTTGCCATAGAGATCCATTTGCCGGGCCTTGACGGTGAAGTT
>JALONE010000032.1:7966-8806 GCA_025455125.1 Bacteroidota bacterium | reverse complement strand
CCGGCTTCGCATGAAGCATCGTCCGTACACGCTGTCCGTCTCGTATGCCGGACCGAAAGCCGTCGTCAACGATGCATCGGCCCCCTTCGCAACGTCCACGAACGAGCGGCAGTTTGCGATGCGGTGGACCGCTTTCCCGGACGCGGAGATGACGATCCCGATCCGATTCGCGACGCAACGACCTGACTCACTCACGGAGACCATCGAAGCGGTCTTCGTCCAACCCATCGTTCCCGTCGCATTCACAAAAGACCTCACAACAACGATCTATCGGACGACCGTGCGGCGAAGCGACACGCTCCGCGCGCCGTTCTGAGCCGCGATGTTGATATCGCCTCATGGCGATTGAGGAAGATCATTGGAGGGTGCTGGGGTCAGCCTGGACGTATTGAAGGCTAACCTTCCGGAAGACAGCGTAGGGGGATTTCTCGAGATACTGAACGTTGAGCGAGTTTCCTGGCGCCGTTTCCAAGAAGTTGGCTTGTGTGCCTTGAGCGCGTCGGTCTGAGCGTGTCGAAGACCGACGATTGAATCCTGGTCACCCTTCCACACGCTCAGGGTGACACCCTTCGACACGCTCAGGGTGACATCCTTCGACAAGCTCAGGGGGACATCCTTCGACAAGCTCAGGGTGACATGTTTCGAATCACAGTCATGGTGAGTTTGTCGAACCATGGATGAGGATGATATCCTTCGACCCCGCCTGCCGGATAGAACTTCAATCGCGGGGCAGGCAAGCTCAGGATGACCGCCAAAGAACATAAGGGGACATATTTGAACCGGCACTAGGTTCTGCGCTCGATCAGCGCAACGTTCTCGATGTGATACGTATGCGGGAAC
>JALONE010000032.1:0-7944 GCA_025455125.1 Bacteroidota bacterium | reverse complement strand
GAGGCGATACGACTCCCCGCAGAGGTCTTTCAGGTCGCGCGCTTGCGTCGCCGGATTGCAGCTGACGTAGACGATCCGTTCCGGTCCGAGCGCGGCGACTTCCTTCACAACCTTGGGATGTATCCCGCTCCGCGGCGGATCGATGATCACGACGTTCGGCCGCGGATGTTCCACGAGCCAGTCGCGGTCCTTCGTCAGTCGGTCCTTCAGATCCCCAAGGATGAATGCACAGTTCGTGATCCCGTTCGCCTTCGCATTCTCCCCCGCGTCCCGTACTGCGCTTTCCACCGATTCGATCCCCACCACCGTTCGCGCCGCATCGGCAACGTAGAGTGCGATCGTCCCCGTCCCGGAGTAGAGGTCGTAGACAATGTCCTCGTTGCGGAGCGCGGCGAATTCCTTCGCAACGCGATACAGCTTCTCCGCCTGTGCAACGTTCGTTTGAAAGAAGGAACTCGCGGAGATGGTGAACGACAAGTGCCCCAGCTCTTCACGGATCGATCCGCTTCCCCAATACACGCGCTCCAACTGACCAAAGGCGATCTGGGCTTTCGTCGTGTTGACCGTGTTGACAACCGTCGTGATGCCGGGGATCTCTGCGACAAGTGCGTCAGCGTACTGTTGCATTGTTTCGGGATCATCCGAGAACGTCACCAGATTCACCATGCGCTCGGCGGCCCGCTTGCTCTCCCGGATGACAAGAAACCGGAGGTACCCCGTCACCCGATCCGGATCGTAGACGGCCAGGCCATGTCGCCTGGCGTGATCGCGCGTGAAGTTGAGGATGCGGTTGGAGACATCGGACTGCAAATGACACTCGGTCAGGTCGAGCACTTTGTCGTAGCGCTGCGGGACGTGAAGACCCACGAAGATGCCGCTCGCATCGGGCGTTGCGCCGTCGTGCATCCATTGCTGCGGCATGAAGGAGAATTCCATCTTCCCGCGGTAGAAGAACTGCTCGTCGGCGCCGATGATCGGCAGGACCTCGGGATGTTCGAACCCGCCGATGCGTTCGAGCGCATCGCGGACCTGTTGCTCCTTGAAGCGGAGTTGAGCATCGTAGCGGACATGCTGCCACTTGCAGCCGCCGCAGATGCCGACGTAGGCGCAGCGGGGAGTGGCGCGGAGGGGCGAAGGACGATCGAGGCGGACGAGCCAGCCTTCGGCGAACGAGCGCTTTGCTTTGGTGATGCGGACAAGGCCGGTGTCTCCGGGGACGGCGCCGTCGACGAAGACGACGAGGCCTTCGTGGCGAGCGACGGCTTTTCCTTCGAAGGCGGCATCGGTGATCTCGAGGATCAGCTCATCGCCGCGGCGGAGTGTAGGAAGTTGGGACATAGGATTGGAATTGTCCCGACCAATCAGCCCGCCATTGGCTCTTGGCGATTGGTCTTTGGTCTTGTTTGGTTCTTGCATCTTGCGATCTTGGTGCTTTGATATTTGGGGTCTCAACGACTGAACCAGTAACTCACCTTCAATGTCACCACGTTCTCCGCGGGGAGGCCGAACAGATCTCCGATGCCTTCCCCCGGCGAAACACCAAATCGCTCCAGATCTCCCTCGCGGCGCTGGGACCAGACCAAATACGCCGTGCTGCCCGGGAGAAACTCCCAACGGAGAACGACGTTGGAATTCAACGCCAGCGCATTGAACGGCGGCTCATGATACGCATATGGCACGACATCCTCGGGCGATACCATTCGCGCGAACCCGCCATACATCCCTTCGGCAGAGAAGAGCTGAACGTATGCCTGAAGCGTCAGATCACGCGTGAAGACGAACGAACCGCGCGTCGTCAGATCCCACTCCCGCGTCGTCCGCTCAGCAACGACGCTTGTGAGTCCAGGACCCACACCGGGATCGGAGACGTTTCGCACCCACGCGCGTTCGCGCCATCGTCGCGCATGTTCCAGCGTGAAGGTGAGCGTCAGATTTGATGCAGGTCGAATTTCCAGAAATGTCTCGACACGGAGGCTTGAACCGTTCCGTGAGTCATGTGCACCCTCGAACTCCAGTTCAGCGACAACATTTTGCCGGCTGTCCGTTTCCAGCGAGAGCTCGATGACATTCAGGTCCGCTTTCCTGAACAGCCCATTCCCCCGCGTTTCGCGATCGTCATAGGTGCCGCGGTCCGCCTCGATCTTCGCGGCGAGCTCCCAGTAGTTCGCCCACTCGATCGCTCCGGAGAGTGAATACGAATCGTTCAACTCCGCGCCGTCGAAGTTCCGACGAATATGATATGATGTGCTCACGGACCAATTCCGATACCACGATCCGGGGACATCGTCGCGATACGTCAGCTGCGGCATCATCCCGTAATCGTTCGGACGCCGGAAAAAGCCCATGTCGTTCACATAGTACTTCGGCGACGTGAAATCGCCGGACAGCGTCCAGCGCCAGTGTTCTCCCCCTGTTTTGCTCATCGTGAGGCGTCCCGCGGATCCAGTCACGAGGACATCGCGCGGGGTCGCGCTCGTCAGCGCGAGGAATCCATCAACGCGATACATGTTCTCGAACAGCCGGAAGGTGAAGTCGCTCCCTGCGGTGTACGCGGGGGTCCGCTTGTCGCGGTTCACCGCCGTGAGCACCATGCCGACGTTCGAATTCTCAAGCACATCCTTGCGCAGCCGGATGAGGCTGTAGTTCGCAAGCGGCTCAACTTCTTCCTCGTACTCCCGTCCGAGCGAATCGCGGAAGCGTGCCGTTCCGCGCCCCGTGACGGCTTCGACGACGCCGATGGACAACCCGTTGTCAAGCTTCCCCGAGATCTTCGCCGCGCCCAGGATCGTTGCAAATCGCGGCTCATCAAGGATCACGCCGCCCGGGGGTGGTTCCACGGCGATCGGACGGCCGATGCGACGCGTGTAAAACATCCCGGAACCGGTTCCGAACGTATTGAATTGGAAGATCTGCGTTCCTTCAACGAAGAACGGACGCTTCTCGGGATAGAACGTCTCGAACGTGGAGAGATTGAGAACGGCGGGATCGGCCTCGACCTGTCCGAAATCCGGGTTGAAGGTCGCATCGATCGTCAATCCTGCGGTCGGACGATATTTCACATCGACGCCGGCGTTGGCGCTCCATTCCTTTCCCGTCGGGATATGGGGCGACGCCGGTGCAAGCCTCACCGATCCAACGGCGTATGGAAGGATCTCGAGATGTGCAACCGAGGGGATATCCCGGATCCCGAGGAGACGTCCGAATTGCGAGGTCCATCCGCTTTCGCGCTTCGGGATGAATGCCCAGAAGTTCAGTTCCTTGCGCCCCGGCTGTTCGCGCACAACCTGAAATCCCCATTCCTGTTCCTGCTGCTCGGGAAATCGCAACGCCTGGTACGGGATCTTCATCTCTGCGATCCACCCGTCGTCCGTGATCACCGTCTGAACATCCCACACCGCATCCCACGACAGATCTTCATTCTGTCCATCGTTGAACTGGAGCAGGTCGGTCTTGACTCCTGCGGCGTTCACGATGAACGCAAAATTTGTCTGGAGGTCGTGGAAGGTGTCGAGACAGATCGAGACGTTGTCCGATTCCACCAGATCATCCCTGCGACTCAAGTGCGCGGTGATCGCCGACGGTTCGTCGTCGTACATCTTGCACGCGAAATAGACCGCTTCGTCGTCGAAGAGAACACGGACCTCTGTTCGCCGACTCGCAGGCTCGCCCTCGCGGGGATCGATCTGCGTGAAATCCGCGGCGGGCGACGCATGCTGCCATTCCGGTTCCGCCAGCCGACCATCGATGACGGGGGGAATGGATGTGCGGACCGCATGGACGGTGCGAGGGTTCTTGCCGGCAATCGCGGCGAGCGGAAGGAGGAGCAGGAGGGAAATCAGTCGTCGAGCCATGATCAGGGATTGAAGAGAAAAAAGCCTCCAGGGATTCTCACGCTGGAGGCTTTGCAAATGTCAACGTGATGGGATGATTCAGATCGCCCGAGCGGCGGACAACAATGCTTCGACCTTCTCAGGCGTTTCTGCTTCCGCGTAAAAGCGGATGAGCGGTTCAGTACCTGATGCCCGGACCAGCACCCAGCCGTTCTCCACGAACAACTTGAATCCGTCGGTCGTTTCGACGCGCAACACCGGGAAGCCGGCGAGTTGCTTCACCCCCTTCTTGTACGCCTTCATGATGCGGATCTTCTCTTTTTCTGTCAGATGGGCGTCGTATCGGTTGAAGTAGTGCCAGCCGAATTCCTTCATCACCTCTTCGACCAGCTCGCTCAGCTTCATCTTCCGCGCCGCCATCATCTCCGCCATCAGCAGGCCGATGAAGACGCCGTCGCGCTCCGGGAGATGCCCCTTGATCCCCAGGCCACCGCTCTCCTCCGCAGCAATGAGGATATTGCGCTCGGTCATCAAGCGACAAAGATGCTTGAACCCCACGGCGGTCTCGTGCAGCTTCACGCCGTAGGCATTCGCCATTTTGTTGATCAACTGGCTGACCGAGAAGGACTTCGCCACCTCTCCAGTCCATTTCTTGTGCTGGGAAAGATACTTCAGCAGAAGCGCGAAGATCCGGTGCGAGTCGACAAATTGCCCGCGCTCGTCGTAGATGCCGACGCGGTCTGCATCGCCGTCGGTGGCAATGCCGATATCACATCGTTCCTTCACGACCGCGTCTTTGAGCCCGACGAGATGTTGCGGGAGCGGCTCGGGATGAGCACCGCCGAAGGAGGGATTGAACGCGCCGCGGAGGGAAACGGCGACCGGGATGATCTTCTCCATCACGCCTTGTCCCGCACCGTACATCGCATCGAATGCGATACGGATGCCGGCCGCGCGGATCGAATCCAAGTCGACCTTCGTCTTGATGTCCTCCACATACATCGAGGTGAAGTCGAGCATCTGGATCTTCTTCTTGGCGACGTGCTCTGCGTATGACTTCGCGCTCGTCACATCCTTCTTGATGACCTTCTTCAGTTCCTTTTCGACCTTGTCGATCATCTCCGGATGCGCCGGACCGCCGAAGTCCCCCTTGATCTTGTATCCGTTGTAGCGCGCCGGATTGTGGCTTGCCGTGATAACCACCCCGCCAGCGGCATTCAGTTTCTTGCACAGGAGCGATACCATCGGGGTCGAGGAGATGGCGTCCGAAATGAGGACTTTGATCCCGCGGTCGGCGAGAATCTCCGCGGTCTTCTGCGCGAACTCCTTCGACAGGAATCGCGCATCATAGCCGACAATGATCCCGTTCCGGATCTTCTTGTGCTTCTTGAAGTAGTTTGCGGTCGCCAACGCCACCTTGGCAACGTTGTCGAATGTAAAGTCCGCGGCGATCACTCCGCGCCAGCCGTCGGTTCCGAACTTGATGGAAGGGGTCATGGGGTCCTCTCTCTCGTGTGCTCGAAGCGTTTCCTCGAAAGACCACGGGGCACGATCGCTCGCGCCCCGCAATGATCATTGCATTGTGCCATCGTCTCAGAGCGCAGCGTTGACCGCGCCGAGGCCAGCGTAGATGGCGTTGGTGTCCAGTTCCTGCTCGATGCGCAGGAGCTGGTTGTACTTCGCGATCCGGTCCGAACGACTGGCCGATCCGGTCTTGATCATGCCGCAATTCGTCGCCACGGCGATGTCGGCGATGGTGGCATCCTCGGTCTCGCCGGAACGATGGCTGAGGACGGCGGTGTAGTGGGCCCGCTTCGCCATCTCGACGGCATCGAGCGTTTCGGTCAGCGTGCCGATCTGATTGACCTTCACGAGAATGGAATTCGCAACGCCGCGATCGATGCCTTTCGACAAGTACTCAACGTTCGTCACGAACAGGTCGTCGCCCACAAGCTGGATCTTCTTGCCGAGCGTCTCGGTCATCAGCTTCCATCCATCCCAATCGTTCTCGGCCATGCCGTCTTCGATGGAGATGATCGGATACTGACGAACCCAGTCGGCCCAGAACTGAACCATCTGTTCGGAGGTTTTCTCTGACTTGTCCGATTTGCTGAACACGTACTTCTTCTTGTCAGCGTCGTAGAACTCGCTCGCCGCGGGATCGAGTGCGATGTAGATCTGCTCGCCCGGCTTGTAGCCCGCCTTCGTGATGGCTTCGAGGATCACCTCGAGTGCCTCAACGTTCGACTTGAGATTCGGAGCGAAGCCTCCTTCATCGCCGACCGCGGTGTTGTAGCCCTTCTTGTGGAGCACCGACTTCAGCGAGTGGAACACTTCCGCACCCATCCGCAGCGCTTCCGCGAAGGTCGGCGCATCGAGCGGCATGATCATGAATTCCTGCGGGTCGACGTTGTTGTCTGCATGCTTGCCGCCGTTCAAGATGTTCATCATCGGCGCGGGGAGGATCTTCGCGTTCGTGCCGCCGATGTAGCGGTACAGCGGCAGCTTCAACGACGCTGCTGCGGCCTTCGCGACCGCCAAAGAAACACCCAGCAACGCGTTGGCACCGAGCTTGCCCTTGTTCGGCGTTCCGTCGAGCGCGATCATCATCTTGTCGATGCCTACCTGATCAAGCGCGTCCCAACCGACGACCTCTTCCGAGATGATGTTGTTGACATTTTCGACCGCCTTCAACACGCCCTTGCCGAGATAGCGGTTCTTGTCTCCGTCCCGGAGCTCGACCGCTTCATTCTCGCCCGTGGAGGCGCCGCTCGGGATACCGGCCCGGCCCATCGTTCCGTCTTCCAGTTCAACATCGACCTCGATCGTGGGATTTCCGCGCGAATCGAGGATCTCTCGTGCCCAAACATCTGTGATCATCGTATGCGACATAGTCATTCTCCGTTCGTGAAGGTGAATCAAAACATATCAACTTCAGGAAAAATCGGTCTAAATGCAATCCATCGGATTCGGGCGTCAACGGCCGGAGCAACGGTCGATCCAGTCCTGCGTGTCGAGACGTTCACCCGGTCGGCCCAAGGAGAGCGCCTGCGCATAGTACGGGAGCGCTTTGGCGAGTTCACCCCGTTCATACAGCGCGCGCCCGATCCTCCGCAGGCGGGAGTACTCCAATTCGCGCTCGCGGAGTGGGCCAATGCCAGCCAGGAGGGTCGCCGCCTCGGTGAACCGATCCTTCGCCAGCATGTGACCTGCCCGAAGGTATGCGGCAAGAGAATGGTCGATCGCTTCAAGCATACCGAAGCGGACGGAATCGGGTGCCTCCCGTGTGAGCACATTCCAGAAGGAACCGCTCGTCGGTCCGGACCGCATCGCGCTGAGGCGGATGGCACAGACCTCGTCGTATGCAGAGGAAAGATGAGAATTCCGAAGCAGTTCATATTGGTACGCGGCCGAGTCGAGTTTCCCTTGAGCCCAGTACGCGTCTCCGAGGCGCAATCGGAGTGGAAGCAGTGCCCCGCCAAGCGTCGTATCGACGAGATCGTCGGATGCGGTGCGGATCAATTCATCAAAGAACCGAAGTGCAGAAAGCGCGCGGACTCGCTGGAGGATGGCTTCCGGCGTGCGGCTCAAAGCGAGCGACCGATCGGCGGATGCAAGCGCCTCTTCATGTTGTCCGTCGTCAAGGAAGCGCGCCGTCTCCTGATTCATTTGCGCGATCACACGCGCGCATTCTTTCATGAAGATGGTCGGTCGCTTGAAATAGTACTGCGCTTTGCGTCGAAGACCATCATCCACCTCGATCGCGCTGACGATGCTCTTCCATTCCGTGAGAAGTGAATCGAGCGGCTTCCCGTACGCCTCGACGACATCTCCTTCCGCGTACAAGCGCTTGAACGGCGCGGCCCCGTAATGATCGATGAGATATCGGCTGAACGAACCGGCAAGCGTGTAGGCAACTCCCGGACTGGCGGTCATGAAACCCGAAATGCTATACAGGCGATGCAGGTCCGGGGAAGCACCAGCGTTCAGCGCCATCGCCGCGGCGGTGTGGAGCGGTTCCTCGTACGCGCGGCCTTCCATCGCGACGGCGAATCCTTCGATCAATCCGGGATTGCGTCCGATCAGAAGCGGCGTTATTCCGAATTCCGCAGCG
>JALONE010000031.1 GCA_025455125.1 Bacteroidota bacterium | reverse complement strand
TCATGGTCCTTGGCGCTTTCCGTCATGCTGCCGATGATCATCGTGTACGCGTTTCTCAATCTGTCGACGTACTACCTCTGCCGTGCATTCCCCATCGGCGTAACGCCACTCGTGAAGCTCGTTCTTCCATTCCTCGGCGCCTCTTTCATCTCCGCTGCGGTCTGGACGCTTGCTGGGAACGGATGGATCCTCTTGCTCGAAGCGGCATTCGAATTGCAATCGGTCGCCGAACCCTACAGCCGGCAGGTCCCCATGGTGTTTGGGATCGGCGTTCTCGTCTTCCTGCTCTCGACCGTCGTGCATTACGTTCTGATCACCGCGGAGCGTGCACGCGACAGCGAACGGCGGTCGTACGAACTCCGGCTGCTCGCGCAGGACGCCGAGCTGCGTCTGCTCCGCGCCCAGATCGACCCGCACTTCCTCTTCAATAGTCTCAATTCCATCTCCAGTCTGATCGTTTCCAGTCCCGACCTGGCGCGCGAGATGACGGTTCGCCTTGCGGACTTCCTGCGGAAGAGCCTGCATCATGGGTCGCAGCAGGCGATCACCGTTCGTCAGGAGGTCGCGCTCATCACCGACTATCTCGCAGTCGAACAGATCCGCTTCGGCGAGCGGCTGAAGGTCGAGATCAGCATGGACGAAGCGACCGGTTCTCTGGCTGTCCCCCCATTGCTTCTCCAACCCCTGGTCGAGAATGCCGTACGACATGGAATTGCTCATTTGCTCGAAGGGGGATGCGTGCGCGTCCGCTCTTCCCGCACATCGCAGAGGCTCCACCTCGTCGTGGATAATCCATGCGACGATGCGCATCCACGGCAAGCCGGAACCGGCGTCGGCCTCGAGAACGTCCGGAACCGTCTGCACCGGTTGTACGGGAACGACGCCCGGGTGGATGTTGAGGAGAGCAATGACTATTTTGAAGTGACGCTGCAGCTTCCGGCCGTCCCTCACGAATGAACACGACGCGGCACGCTGACATACTCCGGACGGTGATCGTCGACGACGAGGAGCCGGCTCGCCAGGTCTTGCGCGAGTATCTCTCTGCACTTCCCGGGATTCAGGTGATCGCCGAGTGCGCGAACGGCTTCGACGCGGTCAAGGTCATCAATGAAGAACGGCCGGACCTTGCGTTCCTCGACATCCAGATGCCGAAGCTGAATGGCTTTGAGGTCCTCGAATTGCTGGACGATCCCCCCGTGGTCGTGTTCGCCACTGCGTACGATCGGTATGCACTGAAGGCGTTCGAGGTTCACGCTGTCGATTATCTGCTCAAGCCGTTTACCAAGGGACGGTTGACCGAGGCGATCGAGCACGCGCGGAACCGCCTTCGCGCGCGCGCACCGCTCTCGGCTCATGCACTCGCCGCCAGCGCTCGTCCGCAGGGCACGCTCATCGAACGCGTGCTCGTCAAAAGCGGCTCGCGCGTCCACGTGATCCCCGTTGAACAGATCGATTACGTCGAGGCACAGGACGACTACATCGCCATTCACACGGGCGGAACGAAGCACCTCAAACAACAGCGCCTCACGGAACTCGAGGAGGATCTGGACAATGCGCGGTACGTCCGCATCCATCGTTCGTTCATTCTGAACATCGACCGCATTGCCCGGATCGAGCTGTATGCAAAAGACAGTCGCGTCGCGATCCTGAAGAATGGAACCAAACTGCCAATCAGCAGAAGCGGATATGAAAGATTGAGGACACTGTTGTAGGGCAGGGACTATTTTCGATTGGGTGATTTGTGATTATTGATTGGGAGATTTGGATGAAGATGATCAAGACATTGTCACTCGCGATTTGTGCATGTGCAATGGTCGCGCAGGCACAGGTGAAGGGAACTGAACCCCAGCAGTTGATGGAGGCCGACCGCGCATTTGACCTGGCGGTTTCCGTTGGCGGTGCTACCGCATGGGCGTCGTACTTCGCCCCGAATGGATCGATGCTCGGCGATACATTGCCTCCGATCCTGGGACGCGAGTCGATTCAGAAAGCCATGGCACTTTCATTCGCGGATTCCACCTTCTCCCTGCGCTGGTGGCCGACAAGGGCTGAGATGCTCATCCCCGGCGTCATCGGCTACACGGTCGGACGCTACAATCGCTACAAGGCGGACTCGACGGGGACACTCCGTCACGAGACCGGCACATACGCGACTGTCTGGAAGAAACAACCGGATGGTTCGTGGAAGATCGTGCTGGATACGGGAGAGGAAGATAAGAATTAGAGATTGCGGATTGTGGATTGTGGATTGACCTGATGGAACCTGAGGAATTTCGAAAATACGGACATGAGGTGGTGGACTGGATCGCGGATTATCTCGCGGATCCTGCCAAGCATCCCGTGTTGTCTCGTGTGCAGCCGGGTGACATTGCGCGGCGACTGCCTCCACTCCCTCCCGCAACGTCGGAACCGATGTCCAGGATCCTGGAGGACTTCGAGAAGATCATTCTTCCGGGAATCACGCATTGGAATCATCCAGGCTTCATGGCGTACTTCTCGATCACCGGCTCGGCCCCGGGAATCCTCGGCGAGATGCTGAGCGCCGCGTTGAACGTCAACGGTATGCTCTGGCGCACGAGTCCCGCGGCCACGGAACTCGAGGAGGTCGTGCTCGACTGGCTCCGGACGATGCTCGGATTACCGGATTCGTTCAAGGGCGTCATCACCGACACCGCATCTGTGTCATCACTTGTCGCCATTGCCGCCGCCCGCGAGCATCTTCATCGCAACATCCGCGAACGAGGAATGTCCGGACGGTCCGATCTCCCTCCGCTGCGTCTTTATTGCTCGGAACACGCTCACTCTTCCATCGAGAAGGGGGCCATCACCCTCGGCATCGGACACGAAGGCGTCCGGAAGATCGCATCCGACGAATCGTTCTGCATGCGCGCAGACCTGCTTGCCGCAACGATCGTAGAGGACCGAAAGCAAGGATTCCTCCCTTTCTGTGTTGTTGCGACGGTCGGCACGACATCGACCACGAGCATCGACCCGGTGCCCGCCATCGCGGAGATCTGCCGGCACGAGAACCTCTGGCTCCACGTCGACGGAGCGTACGGCGGCGTCTCCGGGCTTGTTCCCGAACTCCGTCACCATCTGGACGGATGCGCGGAGTCGCACTCGCTCGTCGTCAACCCGCACAAGTGGCTCTTCACGCCGATCGATTGCAGCGTTCTCTACACCCGGCGGACGGATATTCTCCGACAGGCATTCAGTCTGGTCCCTGAGTACCTGAAGACCGCTGATGCGAATGTTACGAACTACATGGACTGGGGCGTTCAGCTTGGCCGCCGGTTTCGTTCACTGAAACTCTGGTTTGTCATACGTTCGTTCGGCGTCGACGGACTCGCGGCGAATATCCGCGAACACTGTCGTCTCGCAAACATGTTCGCCTCCTGGGTGAAAGCCGATCCCGCGTACGAATTGCTGGCCCCCGTTCCCTTCAGCGTGGCCTGTTTTCGGTTCCATCCGGCAGGCGTGAACGACGAACAGGAGCTTGAACGACTCAATTCCCGAATCCTCGACACCGTGAATGCATCGGGGAAGGTTTTCCTTTCGCATACGAAATTGAACGGCCGCTATACGCTCCGGGTCGCCATCGGCAACCTCGCAACAACGGAAGAACACGTCCGCAGTGCATGGGAGCAAGTTCGCTCCGCAGCAAAACAATAGGTACATTGTTCTACGCTGGCCCAATCAACATCCAACAATCACAATTCGACAATATTCATGTCTCTATTCTGCCTCAGTTGCAGCCGTCCTGAATCCGAAACGCCGCTTATCGCTCTGCGTTATGCCGGAAGCGAAGCATGGATCTGCTCGCAATGCCTGCCGACGCTCATTCATGCGCCTCAGAAACTCGCGGGGAAGCTCGCGAATGCGGAACAGATCAAACCCGCGCCGCATCATTCCCACGACCACAAGCACTGACCTTCCCCCGAAAATCCCAGACATGGTTAACACAATGCGTACCCGATCGATCCTTGCCGGACTCACCCTCGTTCTCCTGACTGGGTCGCAAACGGCTCAGGGTCAGACTCCTGATTCCATCCGCGCCACGCTGTCGGCAAAGACGTACACCCTCTGTGCGGAATTGGCGGAACCGTTGATCCGCTCAGCTATTCTCTATCGTTCCCACCTCGGTATGTGGCCGATCGAAGGTGCGGATGTCTCCGAGTTCCTTCGGGCAAACACGAAGAAGCTTGCTCCGGATTCGTGGGAACCCTGCTCGTTGAACGGAGAGATGGACGGATGCATGATCTCGGTGAAGATCCGTCCGGGGACTAGATCCTCTTTCTATCTGGACGACAGTATCCGAGTCCGTCATGCAGACGCGCGACTCTACCTGACCGCACCCATGGGACCTCAGCCGCAGTTGCGCACCAAGGTGACTGCTGAGTTACTCTTCGGAGAACTCCTCACACTTGAAGGCAAGCTGATCGAATTGCTACCGCACGTGCCCAAACCGAGAGAATTCGTAACGACCACGACCATGGCGGATTCGGTTATGTACGTCCGATAGTAGATTTCATCCACGATGTCATTTTCCTTCCGGAGGTCGTATGAAACGCGCTCCGCTCTTGTTCCTCCTTCTGTTGTTCGCGTTCCTTCCCGGCTGCATCTCCTACACAACCCTCCAAACTCCTGAGACCCTTTCCCCCGGCGATGTATCGGTTGGCGTCGGTGCGGCGGTTGGTCAGGGAGCGATGTTCGAGGTGGGCGGCCGCGTGGGCGTCGTGAAGAATGTTGACGCGGGGCTGAAGGTCGCTCTCCCCCGACTCATCTTCGCAGACACCAAAGTTCAGCTGACCGACGGTCCGCTCGTCGTCGCTGGCGACCTGGGATTCTCCTACATGAAGAATGAGGAGGAATCCGACGCCGTCAGCAGCAGTTCCTACGGATTGTATCCGATGCTTCTCGTCGGTGGAGAGAACTGGTACGTCGGCGGCAAGGGAATTTACTTCTGGACCGAAGGATCCGCTGACATCCTCGGCAGTCTGACGTTCACAGGTTCAGGATGGCTCGGTCCTGCCGCTGTGGCAGGCGTCTGGTTGGGGAATGAGGACTTCAAGGTTCTCCTTGAAGGAAATGCATTCTTCTTCCGCGGGAGTGAACCGCTCTTCCTGGGCGGCGTCGGCATCCAATTCACTTTCTAAAGTCAGATGCCGACTCCACACGATTTCCCCAACCTTGGACCTGTATCGCGGGAGTGGCTTGCCGCCATCGGCGTACACTCACTTGCCGATCTGCAACGCATCGGTTCGGTCGAAGCGTATCTCGCCGTTCGCGCGCTCGGCCTTCGTCCCAGCCTGAATCTGTTGTATTCGCTTGAGGCCGCCATTGAGGGCGTTCATTGGCAAAAGCTCTCCCCCGCGACCAAGTCCCGGCTTCGCAAGAGCGTGGGAGCGTGACGCCCGATGTCCTTTGATCGTCAGACATTGAAACGGTACTTCGCCGGTCCCTCACCCGAGGCACTCGCTCCCGTCCCCCCATCCTACGACCGCATCGTGCGCGTCGGGTGTCCTGCGCACAACTGCGGCGGTCGTTGTCTTTTGGCCGCTCACATCAAGGACGGCCGCATTGTCCGGCTTGACACTGACGATCGTCCTGATTCCGTCGCCGCTCCTGCATTGCGTGCTTGTCCGCGCGGACGTGCATATCTCCGGCGACAATATCATCCAGACCGATTGCAGTTTCCGCTCAAACGAACCGGGCGGCGGGGTTCGGGTTCATTCGCGCGCATTTCATGGGACGAAGCCATCGAGTTCGTTGCACAGGAACTGACGCGCATCAAGCAGACATACGGAAACGAAGCACTCTATATTCCATACGGCACGGGAAGCTACAACCAAACGAACGGTCCCCAAACCGCCCGGCGGCTCTTTCATCTCTTCGGTGGATGCCTCGGATTCTACAATAATTATAGCTGGGCCGCGATCAGCCGGGCAACGCCGACCGTCTTCGGCACCGAGATCACCGGTAATCAGCGGCAGGACTGGCTGAACACACGCTACGTGCTGATGTGGGGATGGAATCCGTGCGAGATGCGGGACGGAACTAACAGCGAGTTCTTCCTCAAACTCGCGCGGGAGCGGGGCGCATGGATCGTCTGCATCGATCCGCGAATGACGCCGAGCGCGATCGCGTTGGCGGACGAATGGGTCCCGATCCGTCCGGGAACCGATGTCGCCATGATGAATGCGATGGCGTACGTCATGCTGACCGAGCACTTATATGACCGCGAGTTTGTTCGAACGCACTGCAGCGGCTTCGACGGCACGCAGATGCCCTTCGGACACGAGGGGGAGGAATCCTTCGCTGAGTACATCCTTGGCACGAGGGATGGAATTCCCAAGACGCCGGAATGGGCCGAACGCATCACCGCTGTGCCTCGCGCCACCATCGCACGCATCGCGCGGGAATATGCGACGACGAAGCCGGCCATGCTCTATCAAGGATACGGCATGCAGCGGCGGGCGTACGGTGAGCAGGCGGTCCGCGCCGGATGCGTGCTGGCCGCCATCACGGGAAACGTCGGTATTCCGGGGGGCTGGGCGAGCGGCATGGCGCTGCAAGCGCCGGATGGTGGCGCCAAGTGGACGGTATTTCCTGCCGGCCCGAACCCGATCAACGCAGAAATACCAACATTTCTTTGGACGGAAGCGGTCACACGCGGCACAGAACTCTCAGCGGCGGAAGGCCTCCGCGGCGTCGAACGTCTCACGACCAACATCAAGCTCATCTACGCGGTCGCCTCCAATTGTCTCATCAACCAACATTCCAACATCAATCGAACGGCGAGGATCCTGTCGGACGAGCGCCTGGTGGAATGTATCATCGTCCAGGACAACTTCCTTACTCCCACAGCCCGCTTCGCCGACATCGTGCTTCCAGCCTGCACCCAGTTTGAAACATGGGGCATCGAGGACGGATGGAAATACGGCGACGAGGTTCTGCTGATGCCAAAGCTTGTCGAGCCGCTCGGCGAGACCAAGAGCGACTTTCGCATCTGTGCGGAGATCGCGCAACGACTCGGAGTCGGCGACGCATACACCGAAGGACGGGACGAGCGCGGATGGACGGAATGGGCTCTCGACCTCTTTCGGCGCGAACGCTTTCACGATCTCCCATCGCTGGATGAATTCGAACGCTCGAACCGGGGAGTCTTTGCACGAGAAGTGCATCAGCCGGCCATCGCATTCGAAGACTTCCGTGCAGACCCGAAGGCGCATCCGCTCAGCACACCCTCCCGCAAGATCGAGATCTTCTCGCAGGAGATCGCTCAGATTGGAAATCCTACCGAGAATCCTCCCGTCCCCAAGTATCTCGAGGAATGGGAACATCCATTCGAGGGCGCGGATGCCCGTTTCCCACTCCAAGCCATTGGCCACCACACCCTCCACCGCGTACATTCAACGCACGACAACAACGATTGGTTGGCGGAGGCATTTCCTCAGCGCTTGTTGGTGAATCCCATCGATGCACACGAACGCGGGATTGCATCCGGCGATAAAGTCCGCATCTTCAACGACCGTGGGGCAACGATCTGTACATGCATGGTTTCACCCCGTATCATGCCCGGCGTCGTCGATCTCCCGGAAGGCGCATGGTGGAAACCCGACGCGGCCGGCACGGATCAGCGTGGCTCAGTGAACGTGTTGACCTCCGACCGATGGACACCTCTTGCGTTCGGGAATGCACAGCATACGATCATGGTTCAGGTGGAACGGATCGCATGAAGAATGGCGTCCGACAATACGCTTTTTTCTTCGACAGCGACGCCTGCTCTGGCTGTTTGGAGACGGGTCTATGAGGTCGCGGGCGGCTCGTGGAATCGGGAAGGAGACGCGTGGCAACATTCCGTCGTCGCCTATCATCTCTCCATCGCCTGCAATCATTGCGAGGAGCCTGCCTGCATGTACGCCTGCCCGACACAGGCCATCGGAAAGCGCTCGGACGGGATCGTGTTGATCGATCCTGAGCGTTGCATGGGCTGCCAGTACTGCAGTTGGGCATGTCCGTACGGCGCGCTGCAATTCGATGAGACGGCGGGCCGGATGACGAAATGCACCTTCTGTGCGGAGGACGTGAAGCAAGATCGTCCCCCTGTGTGCGTCGCTGCGTGTCCGATGCGGGCCCTGGATTTCGGCGACCTGGACGATCTGCGTGTACGATATCCACACAACGCCATCACCTACCCGTTGCCAAATGAGGGCCTGACCAGCCCCTCGATGATCACGGCGTCTCATCGATCAGCAATAACGCTTGACGAACATGAAGCCGTCCTCACCGGACCATTGAAGGAGAACTGATGAAGAACGAGCGTTCTCTCGTTGCGTTCACCCTGCTGACGCAAACCGCCGTCGGCGGGTTCTGGACCATGGAACTGATCTATAAGGCCTTGTCTCCGCTTGGCCATGGACCGGCGGAGATCGCCGTCGCATTCCCCGTGATCGTGCTTGGCGGGGCGATAGCGGTTGCGGCGATTAGTTCGCTCGCGCATCTCGGATCACCGCGCAACGCGTGGCTTGCCGTGTCGAACCTTCGGACCTCCTGGCTGAGCAGGGAAATCATCCTCTTCGCAGCATTCGCCATCGCGGGAGGATTTGTCGCCCTCGGACACTGGACCGCATCAGCATCCCTGCTCCACCCATATTTCGTTCTTTTTGCATCAGCGATCGGAGCGTTGCTCATCGTTGCCATCAGCAATGTCTATCGTCTCGAGACACATCCGGCATGGAATTCCGTGCGAACGACTCTTGCGTTTCTCCTGACAAGCATTCTGCTCGGCGGAAGTCTGACGGGAACGATCATCCTCGCAGAATCGCCCCCGATGTACGACGACCACGGACTCTCCGAGATCATCACGCTCGCCGCGGTGCTGCAAATGATTCTCCATGTGCCACGGCGCCCGAAAGTGGAGGGGGAAACGCGAACGGAATGGGAATCACTCTACCGGAATCTGCTCCCGCGCATGATCCTTCGCACCGGACTTCTGTGCATCGCCGCCATCCTGTTCGGCATTGAGCCGTTCATTCCATCGGCGACATTAGCCCTGTGGATCACCGGCACGCTCTTGCTCTGCGCCTCCGAACTCCTCGGACGCACGCTGTTCTATGATTACCGAATACGCATCGGCCTGTAACGGATGCAATCAACAATCAATAATCCCCAAATCACAAATTCACACAGTCTCCCCCCTCATCCACCATCTCACAATTGCCATATCCCATGCCCCATCCCCGTCCATACGTCCTTTCCGAACTTCCGTGGTCCGAAGTCCGCTCCCGGCGTTTTGAAGTCGCCGTTCTCCCCTGGGGCGCAACCGAAGCGCACAATCTGCATCTGCCGTACGGCACCGACATCATCGAGTCGGACTGGATCGCGGCGGAATCCGCGCGAATCGCGTACGAACACTCCGCGCGCGTGGTCGTGCTGCCGACGATCCCGTTCGGCGTTAACACCGGGCAGCTCGACATTCCCCTGACGATCAACATGAATCCGAGTACGCAGCGGCTGGTTCTCGCAGATATCGTCGACTCTACGCACCGTCAAGGCTTGCGGAAGCTCGTCATCATCAACAGTCACGGAGGGAACGACTTCAAGCCGATCTTGCGTGAGCT
>JALONE010000030.1 GCA_025455125.1 Bacteroidota bacterium | reverse complement strand
CTCGGAAACATTCGGATCGAAGATCGATCTGCGTCATCAGAGCGTGCTCGACGTCGACCTCGTCACCGTCGCGGCAGAACGGCGTGGACCAATCCGCGTCGCGGGGAACATCCCGTACAATCTCACGAGTGACATCCTCTTCTGGCTTATCGATAGACGCACGCATGTAACCGACGCGACGCTCATGGTGCAGTTGGAAGTGGCCCGCCGCCTCGTTTCTGTTCCGGGGACGAAAGAGTACGGCATCCTCTCGGTCTTTGCGCAATTCTACACCGAATGCCGCATGTTGTTCAAAGTTTCACGAAATTGTTTTTTCCCGCGTCCGGATGTCGATTCAGCGATCATTCGATTGGCAATGCGAACCCACTTACCGCCAGTCGACGAACAGATGTTCCGCCGGGTTGTGCGTTCCACCTTCGGCCAACGGCGGAAGACTCTGCGCAACGGCTTGAAGGCAGGCGGATGGACAGATGAGGCACTTGCACGCGTGAGCATTGACCTTCACCGCAGACCTGAACAACTCACGATCGCCGAGTTCGTCGACCTCACAATGATGCTGGGCCCCAATCCCCAATCATCAATCAACAATCAATAATCAATAATGACCTCCCCTCCCGATACGCCCGAGGTTGGTGCCCGTCCTTCGCGTCAATTGATCGAAGTGGACGATGAACTGATGCAGGACATCGAGGAACTCGTCCGCTCCAAGTCGGACTACCTCGTGCTCAACATCGTCCAGGACCTGTATCCGGGTGACATTGCGCACATCCTGAACCGTCTAGATGCGGATGAAGCCGATTACCTCTTCGGCCTTCTGCCCAGCGACATCGCCGGCGAAGTGCTGCTTGACCTGGACGAAGGACATCGCGAACGCTTGCTGCATGCGATGCCGCAGCCCCGGTTGACCGAGATCGTTGACGAGATGGCCTCGGACGACGCGGCCGACATCGTCGGCGAACTGCCGGAAGAGCGGGCCGAGCAGGTGCTGGAAACGATGGATGTCGAGGATTCCTCGGCAGTCGAGGAACTGCTCCGCTACGATGAGAACACCGCCGGCGGTATCATGGGGAAGGAGGTCGTCGCGGTGGGATTGAAGGACACGATTAAGAGAGCCATCCGCGAGGTCCGGAAATTTGCGAAGGAGCATAAGAACATCTACAATGTCCACGTCGTGGACGACCAGGGATTGCTCGTCGGCACCATTCCGTTGCAGGACCTATTGATCTACGCACCGAACAAACGGGTCGACAAGATCATGAACCCGGATGCCGTGCGCGTCACCACGGACGTTGACCAGGAAGAGGTGGCACGGATCTTCAAGAAGTATGACATCGTTTCCCTTCCTGTCACCGACACCGCGGGAAAACTCCTCGGACGCATCACGGTGGACGACGTGGTCGACGTCATCGAAGAAGAGCATGAGGAGGATGTCGCGCGTTTGGTCGGATCCGACACCATCGAGCTTGAGCGTCGCACGCCGGCGCAGATCGCATTCCTTCGCCTTCCGTGGGTTCTCATCACCCTGGCCATCGAGTTCCTCGCCGGTGTCGTCGTCGCCCAGTTCGACGCGACGTTGTCACGGGTGATCCTGCTTGCGTCGTTCATGCCCATCATCTCCGCCATCTCGGGGAACACGGGACTGCAATCCGCCGCGGTCATCGTCCGCGGACTCGCCACAGGACATGTGGACCTGAAGCGGTGGTGGATCCCGGTGCGTCGTCAGGCTGAATCCTCGGTGATCATCGGCGGTGCTTGCGGCCTGGTGCTGGGAGCGATCGGCTCGTTCTGGCATGGCACTTGGGTGTTCGGCTTCGCCGTCGGAATGTCGATGTTCATCTCCGTCAACATTTCCGGACTCATCGGCACGGTTGTCCCGATGCTTTCAAGAAGCATGGGCTTCGACCCTGCGATCACCACCGGCCCATTTGAAACGGCCTTCCAGGACGTCCTGGGAATCACCATCTTCCTCAGCATCTCGACGCTGTTGCTGCGATGGTTGGTGTAGGAAAGTAAGGCAGAATTCAAAGGTCAGAAGGCAAAAGGGCCGACCGATGAAGCCGTCCCTCCGGCAATCCTTTTGACTTTTGACCTCTGACTTTCGCTCTAGGCTCATTGGCTTGAGGCTCATCCACTGACAACTGACCACTGATTGCTGATGTCCCCATCCAAACTCCTCCGCTCCCTTGCTCCGGTCGATGTCGTGTCGATCGGCTTCCTGCTCTTCCTGATCGTGTTGAATCTCGTTTTCCATGCGCAGGTCGAGCAATGGCTGACGCTCGTCGTGGTGAATCTGGCCGTCATCGCGTTGGTGTTCACGCTGGCGTGGCTCGGTGAAACGCGGAAGACGAAGCTGCTCATAGGACTTCACCGATGGTACTGCTATCCCTTCGTAATCTTTGTCTTCAAAGAGATCTACCTGATGGTCCGGCCGATCCATCCGGTCGATTACGATCAATTGCTTCTCTCCATCGACTACGCAGTGTTCGGCGTTCATCCCACGCAGTGGATCGCGCAGTTCGCTCATCCGGTCTTGACCGAGATCCTTGCGATCGCCTATTTCTCGTACTATTTGCTCTTCATCATTGTCGGCGTGGAGCTCTACCGTCGGTTCCCCATCGAGGAATTCGACCATGGTGCGTTCACGATCGTGTACGGATTCTATCTTTCCTATCTTGGGTATTTTCTGTTACCGGCGGTCGGACCCCGGTTCACGCTGCATGATTTCTACACGATCAATCAGGAGCTTCCGGGGCTTCTCTTTACGCCCTGGATCCGGGACTTCGTCAACGCGGGCGAGTCGGTCTCCTTCGCAATGGCGGATGCCTATCAGCGCGTGCAACGGGACGTCTTCCCCAGCGGACATACGCAGATGACCTTGATCTGCGTCTACCTGGCGTACAAGTATCGCCTGCCTATGAAGCATGTCGTCGCAGGGATCGCGACACTTCTCATCATCGCGACCGTATACCACCGATATCATTATGTCGTGGATCTCGCGGGCGGTATCGTTTTCTTCCTCCTCACGCTCTGGAGCGGGAAGCGGATTCAGGGCGCGTGGGAACGGTGGGTGGGGAAGGGGATATAATGAGAGGGATGTTGTATATTGGACAATCGAGCGAATTTACGAATTACGATTATTGATTGTTGATTGGGCGGATGACGCAAGAACAGATTCTGAACGAACTGGAAGAGCTTGCCGTGAATTGCGGCATTGCAGTCCGCTATGAAAAAGGGGATTTCGACGGCGGGTTTTGCGTGTTGAAGGCAGAGCGCATGATCGTCATCAACAAGCGCCTTGTTGCGGGGCGGCGCGCATCGGTGCTCGCACAGGCGATGGCCGAGGTCGGTGTGGATGAAGTGTATCTCAAGCCGGCGATCCGCGAATTCATCGAAGACGAACTGGCAAAGACCGGCCGATCATCATGAACCGTTTTCGCTCTCTCATCCCGTTCGTTGCACTCCTGATCATCGCGCTTGCCGTGATCGTGATGTTGTTTCCTTCCGCACATCCCGGAGGCGGGATCTCGCTTCCGCTTGACAAGTCGCACATCATCGCCAGGGCTGATTCGCTTCTTCGAGCGCTTGACATCAATGGTTCCGGCATCGTCCCCTCGGTTGAACTCCGCGCGGACCGGTCCATCATGCAACTGACGCAGGAACGATTCGGCATTGAGGAGGCGAATCGCCTCTTCCGGGATACCATCCCCGCATATCAGTGGCGTGCTCGGTGGACACCCGAACAGCGCTTCTCCTTCAGCTGGAACGACGACGACAAGGAAGACGCGCTGGTCGATTCGCAAACCCTTCTCCGCGGAGCGGTGGAGATGGATCTGAGTCCGGCGGGTACACTGCTCCGATATGAACGGACAATCGATGATTCCATCGCACTCGCGAGTGTTGATGTCCGTGAGGCTCAGGCTCTTGCGACCTCCTTCCTCGCCCGGCACACACCGTATCTGACCTTCATCACGAGTCCCATCGATTCTCCGGCGGCCACGAGGACGGAGTTGCGGGCGCGAACCGACCACCGGTTCTCCTGGAGCGGCCATTCTCCCCTTTTGTCAACGCCGCTCACCATCGCTGTCCGCGTTTCCGGAAATAGCGTGACCTTGGCCGAGGCTGTCCCGACCACCGTCGAAGACAAGTTCGAATCGCGGGCGATCGCTTACATTCCGCTCATCCTGCTCTACGTCGCCGTGGGCATCGGCATCATTGTCGTGGCGATTCGCCGCATTCGGTCATACGAGATCGGATTCCGCATGGCGATGATCTTCGGCATCATCATTGGACTCCTCGCGGATTTCGAGATCTATCTCAGCATGCAGAGCCAGTTTCGCTGGGAGCTCCTGGTTCCGCTTATCATGACGCCGGTGTTCATCGGCGGACTGCTCGTATTACTCTGGACGGTGACCGAGTCTCTCGTTCGTGAGATCTGGAAGGAGAAGTTTCTCTCGTTCGACCTCATCACGCACGGCCACCTGTTTCACCGCCATCTTGGCGAGCAGACGATCCGCGGATTTGGAGTCGGAGCCGCGGCCTTTGCCATCTGGCTCATCTTGGTCACGATCTGGAATTGGTTCGAACCATTCTGGATGTTGCCTCCGAATGGTGACAGGCTGCACCTATTCACACTCGCACTGCCGTGGTTGTACGTCCTCAGCCACAGCCTGTACGGATCTGCATTCGTCTATGTGTTCTTCGTTCTGTTCCTCCTTTCCGTGCTCCAGAAGTATCTGCGGCGTGAGTGGCTCGTGCTTCTCCTGGGAGCGGTCGCGCTCTTCATCATGAGCATCGAAAATAAGGCGGCATTCCCGTCGTCCATGCTCATCTACATGCTGTCGGGCGTCATCGTGCTCTGGTCGTTCTATCGCTATGATGCGCTCGCTCCGCTGATCGCGCTGATGACGTGGAACGCCGCATCAGACATCGGATCATTGCTGGTCTCCGGCAACCCCGCATATGCTCAGGCCGGCTGGATGACCATCGGGTGCTTTGGGTTGCTCTTTACCGTCTCGTTCGTCGCTCTCTTTCGCAAGGATGCGGCCATTGATCTCGACTCCATCACGCCCGCGTTCGCCCATTACATCAGCGAACGCCAGCGATTGCAGCAGGAACTCGAGATCGCGCGATCCGTGCAGATGTCGTTCCTCCCAAAGCGCAACCCGGACCACCAGGGACTTGACATTGCGTCACGCTGTGCGCCAGCCCTGGAGGTGGGCGGCGACTACTACGACTTCATCGATCTTGCCGAGAATCGTCTCGGCGTTGCTGTCGGCGATGTGTCGGGAAAGGGAACGCAGGCCGCGTTCTTCATGACGCTGACGAAGGGATTCTTGCGGGCACTCGCAAACGTTTCTGGGTCACCGTCTCAGGTTCTGACGCAGGTGAACCGGTTGTTCTACGAAAGCGTGGATCGCGGCATGTTCATCAGCATGGTGTACGGCATTTTCGACATGCGGAATCACCGGTTGACGCTTGCACGAGCGGGGCATAATCCGGTCATCATGCGAAAGAGCGGCGCATCAGAGGTACAGACCGTCAATCCGGGGGGCATGGCGCTGGGACTGGACCCCGGTGATGCGTTCGCGCGGTCGATCGAACAGGAAGAGATCTCTTTCCAGCCGGGCGATCTGTTCGTCTTCTACACGGACGGATTTCCCGAGGCCATGAACAAGAAGAACGAGGAATTTGGAGAAGAGCGGCTCGCACAATCCGTCGCGAAGCACGCAACCCAATCGGCGGAAGAGATCATGTCCGGCATTTATCAGGACGTGAAATCATTCACCGGCACCGCGAAGCAACATGATGATATGACGATCGTGGTGGTGAAGGTGAGAGCTATTGAGCCAATGAGCCGATGAGCCTGGAGCACAGAGCCTGGAGCACAGAGCATGGAGCATAGAGCCTGGAGCCTGGAGCACAGAGCCTATGAGCTCGAAGCCCAGAGCCCAGAGCGAAATTCAGAAGTCAAAAAAATCAAAAGGGCTCGTAAGAGTGAGGCTTCATTGGCTGGTGTTTTTGTCTTTTGACATTTGACTTATGACTTATGACTTAGCCTCCACAACTGATTGCTGGTATTCCTATGCGCCTTCTCATCATCAACGGACCGAACCTGGACATTCTCGGGAAGCGAGAACCCGAGGTGTACGGAACGCTCACGCTCTGGGACATCGAAAATCGCCTGAAGGAAAAGTATTCCAGCGTGAAGCTCGAGTTCTACCAATCCAATTCTGAAGGTGGGATCATCGACGCGCTGCATAAGGCGCTGGACGGTTCTGCGACCGGCGTTGTGCTCAATCCGGCGGCATTCTCACATTATTCCTATGCGATCCGCGATGCCGTGGCCGCGCTGAAGGTGCCGGTCATCGAGGTCCATCTCACGAACATCCACGCGCGGGAAGAATTCCGTCGCAAGTCGGTCATTGCGCCGGTCTGCACCGGAGTGATCGCGGGCTTCGGTGTCCGGAGCTATGAGTTGGCGATCGAGTATCTTCTGGGAAGAGAAGACCACTAAGACACAGAGACAAATTGAATTGAAGGCGGTTGAAATCCTTCTGCCAGTTCATCAGGCACAACTTCTGACGTACATGAAACTCACAGACACGCGTCTAGGATTCTTGATCAACTTCAACGTCCCCATCATCAAGAATGGTATCCGTCGGATGATTCTATAATTTCGTTCAAGCATTTCCAACTTCACATTTCGTGTCTTAGTGTCTTCGTGGTGAACACTGTGATACACGCTGTCATCTTTGACCTCGATAACACGCTCGTCGATTTCATGGCCATGAAGGCGCAGGCGATCGACGCGGCGATCCATGCCATGCGGGATGCGGGATTCCGGCTGTCGTACGCGGAACTCAAATCCCGGATCGACGCCATTTACAAAGAACGCGGTATCGAATTCCAGAACGTCTTCGATGAACTGCTGTATCGTGAATTCAGCAAGATCGATTACAAGATCCTCTCTGCAGGCGTCATCGCCTACCGGCGGGCACGCGAAGCGGCATTGGTGGCCTATCCGCATGTCACGATGACGCTCATCGAACTTTCCAAGATGCATCTCAAGCTTGGCGTGGTCTCGGATGCGCCGGCGAAGGAAGCGTGGCTCCGTCTCTGCTATCTGAATCTTCACCATATCTTCGACGCCGTTGTGACATTTGACGACACGGGCGTGCGCAAACCGAAACCCGAGCCATTCCGCAAGGCGTTAGAACAGCTTCAGGTGGAACCCACGCAGGCCATGATGGTCGGCGACTGGGCGGAACGGGACATGATCGGCGCAGCGCAGTTGGGGATGAAGACGGTGTTCGCGCGGTATGGAGACACCTTCGGCACCAAGGTTTCGCATGCGGACTACGATGTTGACGACGTGGCGCAGGTGGTTGAGATCGTGAAGCAGCTAAATCAGAAGGGGTAGGGATGGGAGCGATCCAGGGTGTCGGCGTTGATGTCGTGGACGTGCAGCGCCTGAAGAAGGTGCTGGAACAGCAGGGAGCGTACTTCGTCGGAAAAGTGTTCACGGATGCCGAGCTCGCGTACTGTCAGTCCAAGAAGAATCCCCATGAGCATTTCGCCGCTCGTTTTGCAGCGAAGGAGGCTGTCGCAAAGGCAATGCGAACGGGATGGAGCGGAGCGTTTCGCTGGAGAGATGTCGAAGTGGTCAACGAACCATCGGGTGCGCCGAAGTTGATCCTCTACCGGGAGGTTGCGGAAGCGCTGGCGAATTCCCAGCTGCATCTCTCGATGTCCCACACGGAGAACACGGTGGTAGCATTTGTGGTGATCGAGAAGGGGGGGGAAAAGGATTGACGATTTGTGATTATTGATTGTTGATTTGAAAAAGTGAAGGCCTCTGATCGTGCTCATCGCAGTCACAGAGGCCTTTTTGTTCCCCCTTACCGAAGTCCCGTCATGCGTGAACGGTTCTTCGGGAAAAAAATACGCGGGGATGGCGGAAAGTGCAAGTTAGATTATTCTTATGATTGGGACGGCCAGAATCGAATGACGATTTCCCAACAGTGCGGGAAAGAACCTAGCGAGCTATCAAAAACGTCATAAA
>JALONE010000385.1 GCA_025455125.1 Bacteroidota bacterium | reverse complement strand
ATCCGGTGATCGCAATGTCCATCCAACCGTCACCGTCAAAGTCTCCCCACTCCGCCGAAGAGAAATTCACCTTCGGCAATCCTGTGCGCACTCTGACGAATGCATTTGATGCAGGTGGCCGCGTTGTCACATGACGGATCGCTCCTTCCATATCGTAGACAATGTGCGGATATCCCCCTTCATCAACGGCAATGTCATGCATCCAACTGATGGGAACCACTGGCGAAGTGGTCCATGAACCAGACGCATTAGTTCCGTAGCGGAGATAGCCCGTTTCGATGTCCATGAAGCTCACATGAGATAACCCTGAGCCGTCGACATCGATCGCTCGGATGGCGATCGAGTACACTCCGGGTTGCACGGTTTCTGTGATCCACGTTGAAACAGGCTTCGTCGCATGGCGAAGGTATGCGTTCGGTCCCCCCGCATATGCGATGTGCGGCTTCCCCGCATCGTCAAGCGCAAGATCGATCGTCAGGCCTTCAGCCCAGCTCGCAACCGTATCGACATGCTCTGCCGTTGCCCATGAACCTCCGTGCGGTTTTGCGATGTGATAGATGCCGGCATTCGCATAGTACGCGAACTGCACATCGGCTGCGGCGGTCACGGCGAGCGCGCCAGCATTATATGCCTGGATCGCTCCGCCTACCGTTTCGTTCACCCATGTTCCGGACGCATTCGTCGCATACATCAATGGACCGCTCCCCGCCATCGACACAGCGGTGACCCATCCGACATGCGCATGTCCGGCGGAGTCGACGCCGATCGTCAGTGACACCACTCCATCCAAGTTTTCAACAACCGTCTGGGGAGCACTCCACCCGGCACCAGTATGGTCCAGATACGAGATCGTCCGCAACGGAGAGCCTGTGACATATACAAGATGTCCGTGACCGGCTCGATCGACCGCGATGGTGGCGGAAGCAACCGTTCCTTGGAACAAGTGCGAACTAACCCACGCGCCGGAGCTATTCGTTGTGTAGTACAATCCGTTCTCGTCCAGGAACGAGACATGCAGGTGACCGAGGCGATCCGCGACGATCTTCGGATTGTATGCCGATCCGGTGGAATCGACGGTCGTGATGCGCCATTGCGCCAGGGCCGGCATCACAACGAAGCACGAGAGCGCGAACAGGATTGAACGGAACGCTGGGAACGTCGAGCGGGTGGATTCCATGACAGGGCCCTCCAGGTGGAGACCGGTGAACGTCGTCCTCCGTCGGAGAGCAGTGGCTGCGCGGCATCAGGAGAGGACCTGAAGGCCGTGGACATTTCTCAAAGCGCGAGTATTGTGGGGAATGTCTTTCGCCCGGCACGTCTGGAAAGGAAGGATTGGCCGGGCGTTCGGAGCATGCACTCCGGGTGCACGGGATATGAGGTGACAAAAACTTAGCAATTCATTCGGGAACTGTCAACATCAAAGCATTCGTCACGCGGGCATTGACAAACTCGATGCGCCGATGTATCTTAGTAAAGCATGACGATTCACCGCCCATATTCCATGTGCTGGATGCTTCCGATGCCGACGACGACCACCCCCGCAAGGGGCGGATGAGGTTGGTTTTGTCCAGCAAGGACTTTCACCAAAACCGACTTCTCCGCAAGGGAAGCCGGTTTTTTCGTTTCTGGGAGTCGATGTTCGAAGAACACCACGGACTGACACAGATCATCACAGAGAGACACGGATAGAAAGCAGTACGGGATTAGAGGAACGAGAGGGACTTCGATGCATGTCATGAAATTTGGCGGGTCGTCGGTGGGGACGCCGGCGCGGATCAAACAGGTCGCGGCGATCGTGCGGGCGGCTCATCAACATCATCGCAATATCGTGGCCGTGTTCTCGGCGTTCCAGGGAGTCACCGACCAGTTGATCGCAACAGCAAAGCTGGCGGCCACCGGTGACACGAAGTACTCCGGACATCTTCGAACGCTGAAGCGCCGCCATATCTCCGCGCTTGCCGAGCTGGTGCCGGCCTCCCGCCGCGGTCCCGGCGAAACCTTCGTGCGCGCCCGCCTGGACGAGCTGTCCGACGTTCTCCACGGCGTATTCTTCACCCGCGAAGTGACACCCCGGATGATGGACTACATCATGAGCTTCGGGGAATTGCTTTCCACCTCGATCATCGCGGAAACGCTGAAATCATCCGGCACACGCTGTGAATTCCTCGACAGCAGACTCGTGATCAAAACCGACGGCACGTTCGGCGTCGCTCGCGTGCGCTACGACCTGACGAACCGGCTCATTCGGTCTCATTGCCGGAAGCATCCCGGCTTACTTCACCGCCTCCATCTTCGGCGCGGCACTCGATGCCCGCGAGATCGAGATCTGGACCGATGTCGACGGCGTGAACACAGCAGATCCTCGGAAGGTCAAGGACGCCCTCCCTGTGCGGTCCATGACGTACAGCGAGGCGATGGAGATGTCCCACTTCGGCGCCAAGGTCATCCATCCTCCCACGATGCAGCCGGCGCTCAAGAACGCTATTCCCATCCGGATCAAGAACACGTTCAATCCCGGCTTTCCGGGGACGGTCATCACGCGATCGAACGAGCAAAGCGTACACGCGATCAAGGGCCTCTCATCGATCGACGATGTCGCACTTCTGCGCATCCAGGGGAGCGGGCTCGTCGGAACGGCGGGGATCGGCCGTCGTGTCTTCTCCGCGCTCGCGGCGAAGGAGATCAATGTTCTGATGGTCACGATGGCGTCGTCGGAGTATTCGCTCTGCCTGGTCGTCGCACCGGCGGATGCCGAACCCGCGCGCCGACTCATCTCGGAAGAATTGCGTCTGGAGATGATCGACGGCCTGATCGACGACGTCATCGTCGAACGGAACCTCTCTGTCGTCGCGATCGTCGGCGAGAACATGCGAAAGACCACCGGCATTGCGGGCAAATTGTATCGCGCACTGGGGCAGAGCGGGGTGAACGTCGTTGCGATCGCACAAGGTTCCTCGGAATTGAACATCTCGACGGTCGTTGAGCGCACCGAGGAGAGCAAGGCGCTGAACGCGATCCACGATGCCTTCTTCCGTTCACACCTGCGGACGATCAACGTCTTCCTTCTCGGTACGGGCACGGTCGGAGGGGCGTTGCTTGGACAGATCGAGCGACAGCAGGAATCGCTCCGGAATACTCGCCACATCGATGTTCGCATCCGTGGCATCATGAACAGTCGGCAAATGCTGTTCGCTGATCATGACCTGCCGGCACAATGGCGATCACGCTTGAACGCCTCGAGAAGCGAGGCAGATCTTCAGACGTTCGCCCAAGCTATTCGCGAGCGCCATCTCCCCAATTCCGTCGTTGTTGACTGCACGGCAACGAATGACCCCGTGCATCTGTATGAGAAGCTGCTGGCTTCCGGCATTTCCATCGTCGCCGCCAACAAACGGGCAAACGCTTCGTCACAGAAGCTGTACGATCGACTGCGTCTCGCGCAACGACGAGGCGGATCACAGTTCCTCTACGAAACGAATGTCGGCGCCGGACTTCCACTCATCGGAACAGTGCACGATCTCAATGCAACAGGCGACGCCGTGCATCGCATCGAAGGAACGCTCTCGGGAACGCTGAGTTATCTCTTCAACTCGCTGAAGGAGGGAACCCGATTCAGCTCGATCGTGCAGGATGCACAGCGGCGGGGTTTCACGGAGCCTGATCCCCGCGAGGATCTGAATGGACTCGATGTCGCCCGCAAGCTTCTCATCCTCGCGCGCGAGTGCGGTTATCGATTGGAGTTGCGGGATATCACGGTGACGCCGGCGGTTCCCTCCCGATTCATGCGTGCGCGTTCCGTGAAGGAGTTCCTGAGATCGCTTACGCAGCTGGACGACTGGTTCGAGCAGCAACGCAAAGACGCAGCACGCCGG